>JALTKC010000410.1 GCA_027076245.1 Gammaproteobacteria bacterium | reverse complement strand
AAAAATGAATGGGGCTTCATGTTTGACAATACTACCACCTTTGCCCATTACTACCCTCAACTCTGGCAGGACATCCGCCATAACAACCGCCTTACTCAAAAACACCTGGATAATAGCCTACTGACCTATGCTACTATTCACGTTAATGATCCAGAATCAGAGAACCTTAAAAACACTCAGAATCAGTGGAAAATCATTGCCTATGTACCGCCCGATATGATGAGAAAATCCCATGTTGAATTTATTCAGCGCAACGCTCTTTTTTATGAGGTTATTTTTCTGGTTATTGTATTTGGTTCTTTTTTGCTGGCCCGTGCTCATGTGGCCAGTCTCAGGGCTGAAGCACAAAGTGAGTACGATAGAAGTTTCAGAAATATTCTTGAGTCCATGGAGTTTATAGCACTGACTCTGAACAGAGAGGGGCAGGTTGTTTTCTGCAATCAGTCATTTCTTAAACTATCCGGATATACTAAAAAAGAAATACTGGGCAACAAGTGGTTTGAAAATTTTGTAGATAAAGAAGAACGCAAACGCAGAGAAGAGCTGTTTCTTGAGAGTTTTAAATCCGGAAAAAGCAGCGGAGAGGGCAAGGGTGAAATAATTATTAAAAACGGCAGTAAGCGTTTAATTGGCTGGCGCAGTACTCTCTCCTATGATAGTGATAATAATCCCGTTAGCATTACCTATATCGGTACTGATATTACAGAACAGCACTATATTGAAAATGAATTACGCAAAACCAGCCAGGCTGTAGAACAAAGTCCCAGTACGGTATTAATAACTGACACCTCAGGATATATTGTTTATACCAACCCCAAATTTACTGAACTGACCGGCTACAGCAAGGAAGAAGTCATTGGACAGACTCCAAAAATCTTACAGTCTGGTGAAACCAGAGCTGAGGATTACCAAGATCTCTGGACAGCCCTGAAAGCCGGCAAAGAATGGACTGGAGAGTTTCATAATAAAAAGAAGAATGGTGAGCTTTACTGGGAATCCGCTCGCATATCGGCAATTAAAAATAAGGAAGGCCGTATCACTCATTTTCTTGCGGTTAAGGAAGACATTACCGAGAAAAAACAGCTGGCAGAAGAAGTAGAACTGCGTAATAAGGAAATCGCCAAAAATCAGCTACTGGCCGGGATTGGCAAAATGGCAACAATGATTGCCCACGATCTCCGAAACCCCCTGTCCTCAATTAAAATGGGCATGCAGCTCCTCAAACAGCAGACGATGAACAGAGAAGGCCGGGAACTGCTTCACATCGGTCTGGAGCAGGTACAGCATATGGAAGCAATATTAAGTGATCTGCTGAGTTTTTCCAAACCGGATCAACTCAATCCTGAGTGGCTCTCAGTAGAAAAACTGCTGGATAATGCATTACTGGGCGTGCAGAAACAGATTAAGGACCAGCACATCAGGATCAACACTGACTATCAAACCGGTCTGCCTACCATCTACGGGGATAAAACCAAATTACGACAGGTATTTTCAAACCTGCTTACCAATGCAGGACAGGCACTGGAAAAGAAAAATCGGGGTGATGGTGTTATTTCTATTACTGCATTTGTTAACATAACAGAAATCGGCTCAGTTCTGGAGATTCAACTTAAAGACAATGGTGCAGGTATTGATGAAGCCATCCGGGAAAAACTATTTGAACCTTTTTTTACCACTCGCGCCAGAGGCACCGGACTGGGGCTGGCCATTGTAAAACGCATTATTGAACAGCACAACGGACAAATTTTTATACATTCTGAGTTACATCAGGGCACTGTAGTGACCATTATACTCCCCACATCACTGATAGATTCTCAGACTGAGACAGAACTGAAACAACCCATTATGACATAGCCTGAACTGAGACCGGATCATGACAACACTTTTAATTATTGATGACGATATTGCCAGTTGCCGAATGCTACAGATGCATTTTCAGGGACAGGGCAGCCGTGTAGTTCTTGCCCATTCAGTAGATGAAAGTCTGGCACAGGCATCTGAAATACAGCCTGATATCATTATTCTGGATATTCGGATGCCCGGACGTAGCGGCCTCGAAGGCCTGCCGGATATTAAGAATGCCTATCCCGACAGCCGTATTATTATGATCACCGCTTTTCATGATATGAACAGCACTATTCAGGCCATGCAGGATGGTGCTGATGACTATATTCACAAACCCATTGACCTCACTGAGCTGGATATATCCGTTAATAAGGCACTACTGTCACAGACCGACTCAGAAGATGATATCCAGATTAACGCTCAGCCCTTTGCTGATTCCAGTCTTAATACCATGGTGGGGAGCAGTGCCGCCATGAGGGACATCTATAAAATAATCGGTCGCGTAGCTCAAAGCCCTGCTTCTGTTTTAATTACCGGCGAAAGCGGTACTGGCAAGGAACTTGTGGCGCGTGCCATTCATTTATCCAGTGAACGGGCATCCGGCCCCTTTATTGCCATTAACTGTGCTGCTCTGGTGGAAACTCTGCTGGAATCTGATATGTTCGGCCATGAAAAAGGTGCTTTTACTGGCGCAGTTAATAAACAGATCGGTAAATTTGCCCTGGCCAATGACGGTACAATATTTCTGGATGAAGTGGGAGAGTTGTCGCTCAATATGCAGGCCAAGTTACTGCGAGTTCTGCAGGAGAAAGAATTTATTCCTATTGGCAGCAAACATACTCAGACAACCAATGCCCGGGTTATTGCAGCCACTAATATCAACTTCAGTGACCAGGTCAAAAACGGCCAGTTTCGAGAGGATCTTTTTTACCGTCTGCAGGTTGTCAACATTCATATCCCGCCACTGCGTGAACGCAGGGATGATATTTTTGACCTGACTCAGGTTCTCCTTGGTCGGGCCAATAAGGAAATGAATCGTAATGTCACTCGGGTTTCTGCTGATGTTATGCAGGCTTTATGTGACTACGACTGGCCAGGCAATGTCCGGGAACTGGAAAATGTATTAATCAAATCCGTGGCCATGTCCACCAGGGACATTATCAGCGCTGATCTGCTGCCTGACAAAATTATCCGGCATATTTCTCAATATCCCGAAGCCGAACCGGATAAACCAAAAGACCTGACTCATTTAAGCCTACAGGATGTTGAAAAACGACATATTCAAAGCATACTGGAAGCAACCAATGGTCATAAAGGCAAGACCTGTGAAATTCTGGGTATTTCACGTCCCCGTTTAAGACGGTTAATAAAACAATACCGTTTAACTGGTTCCGTTACGGTTGATAGTCATACTGATGAGGCATTTCCCAATACAGTTCAAAAACCTGAAACAGGTTAAACCAATGCATTTTTACAGAAAAAAAAAGCCCCTTATTTTTTCAAATAAGGGGCTTTTTTTGTGAAACAGTTTTTTACTGTGGTTGCACTTGTGCAGCCTGCAGACCTTTCGGACCTTTTTCCACTTCATAGCTTACGCTCTGACCTTCGTTCAGAGTTTTAAAACCATCACCTAAAATTGCACGAAAATGTACAAAAACATCATCGCTGCCGTCGTCAGGGCTGATAAAACCATAACCTTTAGATTCGTTGAACCACTTAACTGTACCAGTACTCATTGTATAAATCCTAAAACTAACTTAATTACAAAGCAAGTGACTATTCATTCAGGTCTGACATAAAGCCGACTGAAAGGATAATGACTTACGTTATTGGGGTTGTGCAGATGAAACAATGAGGATTTGACTGTATCAGGATTTTACGGATAAAAGATTTATCTGAAAATTCTTAAAGAAAAAACCGCCTTGAGTCATTGCAGGCCATTTGACTATAACGGATTTCCAGGAGAAATCCAACCGTCAGGATTAAGAATATGCAAAAAAAACAGGACATGCAATAGGGTTTTACCTTATTTTTTACGCTTTTCTGGCTTTAAATAGCCTGTTCAAAGCCTGACCACCCGGTTTCTACCCTCATCTTTAGCCTGATATAAGGCTTTATCCGCCTTTGAAATAACATCCTTGATGGTATTATTGTCCTCATCAAACTGGGCTACACCAAAACTGGCGGTTAAATGACCGACAATTTTAAAGCTATGTTTGGCTATTAAGAGTCTTAATTTTTCTGCCTGAATCATGGCTTTATGAATATCGGTATTAGGAATAATCAGCATAAACTCTTCACCGCCCCAGCGGCCGAAAATATCGGTTTTACGGATATGTTTTTTAATTACCTGAGTAAATTCCACCAGCACCACATCGCCGGCCTGATGGCCATAACGGTCATTAACCTGTTTGAACAGGTCAATATCAATAATCATAACACTAAAGGGCTGCTTATACCTGTGATATAGATTGGCCTGTTGTTCCAGTTCGGTATCCAGTTTCAGGCGGTTATAAGTATTGGTCAGGTTATCCGTAATGGTCAGGCGTTGTAGCTGTTCATTGTATTTTCTCAGCACATAAAAACGATACAGAACAAACATTAAAATAACTGCACTCAGAATAAGCCACGGCCATAAATCTCTGTAATTAATAACCCGTTCATAACGTATCGCCAACCATTGGTTTAAAATTTCCTGTTTCTGTTTTTCAGAAATATCGGCTATGGCCTTATCAAAAATATTTTTTAGCAAGGGTTCATCATTACGGGTGGCTACACCTAATTGCCATTGTTCATCAAATTTGCCGGCAATTTTAATTTCTCCCACAAAATTTCTCTGGGACTCATAACCAATTGTGACCAGAGTGCCGATAAACCCATATAATTCGCCATGATTGACTTTCTCCAGACCATCATAAAGCGAGTCCACGTCAATAATGGTCAGGCCGGGATATTTTTTTCTGAGAATTTCTCCAAAGGCATAGCCTTTTACAACACCCAGTTTCTTGCCCTCAAGTTTAGAAATATCCACCACAAAAAACTTGTCCATTTTAGTCGCCAGTACCACAGGAATAGTCAGATACGGCCGGGTGAAATCCATATAGGTCAGCCGTTCTTCTGTGGGCATGGCCAGAGAAAAAATATCGCACTTTCTGGCTTTAGCGTATTCAATCGACTGAGTCCATGAGACAGTAGGCACCAGTTCAATCGGGACACCGATTTTCTTTTGCAAAATAGCCATATAATTGGCGGTCATGCCAATGTGTTTACCCTTTTCAATTTTCTCCAGCGGCATCCAGGCCGGATCAATGCACATGGTGATTTTCTTTTTACTGTGCAGATAGCGGTGTTCTTCATCAGTCAGACTGACCTGTGCAAGCACTGTTAAAGAAAATGCACCGCAAAAGAAAACTATCAGCAGTTGGGTTAACAGACGAGTCATATTCCAGGTAAACACCGGTTCTGTTTATGCATAATTCTGGTTATTATCCATTAATTGTTTTACAAACTCATCGACGGTAACCGGTTTTGAAAAGTAATAGCCCTGAAACAAATGGCAGCCATTGGCCAGCAGATAATTCATCTGCGCCTTGCTTTCCACCCCTTCTGCAATAACCTCAAGTCCCAGGTTTTTTGCCATCATAATAATGGTTCTGACAATAGCATCATCATTTTTATCAATTCCAATATCACGAATAAAACTGCGATCGATTTTGAGCATATTAACCGGTAATAATTTCAGATAGGATAAGGAAGAGTATCCTGTACCAAAATCATCAATGGAAAAACGAATCCCCATTTTCTGCATCTGTTTCATTTTTTCTGCAAACAAAGAAAAATTGCCGACCAGGGTCTGTTCAGTTATTTCCAGCTCCAGATAGTGGGCTGGTATCTGGTATTTGTCCAGTAGTTTTTTTACTTCATCAACAAAGTCCTTACGGCCAAATTCCACGGGACTGACATTAACAGCAATACACCCAAAGGTTTCCGGTACATCACCCGCA
The DNA here is from genome assembly GCA_027076245.1 of Gammaproteobacteria bacterium. Classification (GTDB taxonomy): domain Bacteria; phylum Pseudomonadota; class Gammaproteobacteria; order GRL18; family GRL18; genus JANELJ01. Next base: position 7,059 of record JALTKC010000410.1, on the reverse strand, counting down.
AGAATTTCCTGTAAATGTTCCAGCACCAGGGACATGACTATTTTACCCAGTGCATGGATCTGACCCGATTCTTCAGCGACCGGAATAAACTCAGCGGGAGAAATAAAGCCTTTTTCGGGATGCTTCCAACGCACCAGGGTTTCTGCAGAAATGATCTGCCCCTGAGCATTATACTGGGGCTGCAGGTAAATATTCAGCGCCTTGTTTTTAATTGCACTGCGCAATTCATTCTGTAAATACAGACGGTGTTCCAGAATATTCTGCATATAGTTGGAAAATTGTTTAATGGTATTTTTACCGCTGTTTTTAGCCTGGTACATGGCGATATCGGCGTATTTAACCAGGTCATGACTATCCCTGCTTTCTTCCGGAAATAACACAATACCGATACTGCAGCTGATCTGATGCTGCTGCCCTTCCAAAATATAGGGCTGCTTGAGGACCTCCAGAATCTTACTGGCTGTGGTATGAGCCTGTGCAGAGGCAAGCATCTGATCCGGGCTTAAATCCGATAACACCACAACAAACTCATCTCCTCCCAGTCGACAGGCCAGATCTTCTTTACGAATCAAACTGTCCAGTCTCTGTGCGGCTTCCTGTAAGAGCAGATCGCCGACCCGGTGGCCGCAGGTATCATTAACGGTTTTAAAATCATCCAGATCAATAAACAACAGAGCACCGGTAATATCATGACGGAAATTACGGGCAATCTCTTCTTCCAGACGTTCCATTAACAGGCGGCGATTAGGCAGGTTGGTCAAAGGGTCGAATAAGGATAGCTGCTGGGCTTTCATTTCTGCCAGCTTCTGATTATTGATTTTCTCAGCAATAATATCAGTCATGGTATTAAGACCTTTTTTTATTTCTGATATTTCATCCCGGCCGCCAATATTTTTGATACGAGCCGTTAAATTGCCGCTTTTGATTTCGGTGATCTGATTGAGGATTTCCTGGACCTGTGCAACCAGATACCTGGAAAATAAAAAACCTGAAAACAGGGCGATAGAAATAATAACTATCAGCCCGGCCATAATGGTGTCAATATAATTGTTCAGACGGGAATACAAGGTCTTTTTATTAACAATAATGAACAGACCCAGTTTCCATTGAGGAATTTTTTTATAAAAATACACAAATTCACCCTGCTCACGGATCTTAACCGGATGAATAGTGACGGTATTCAGATGAATAATACTGGCATTTTCTCCCTGCAGTTTTTTAGTATCCGGCCCGGTAAAAACTATCTGACCGGCGTTTTTATCCAGCACAATAATGTTTTTAAAATTATCCGCGTAATTATTTTCAACTTCACGTTTTATTCTGCCAAGCACTTTCTGATAATAAGCATTTACATTTTCCAGGCCATGCTTTTGCAGGGCAAGGTATTCATCTTCAATAAAGGACTGCAGATTATCCAGATCTTTTTGAATCAACTGACTGTTCAGATCATAAATAATCCCACGGATAGTATTAATACTGAAAAACGTGGTGGTTAATGCCGTCATCAGGACGATCACCAAAGTAAATAGACTAAGCCGGGTTAATAGCTTCATTTACTGTCCGCTTCCCATCGAAAGGATTCCGCATTACGTAAAAATTCCAGTTCAAATACAATACCTAACTTCTCCGCCAGATCCAGGTTCACTGAAGCCGTCACCTGGTGATTGGTCACCAGAGGAATATTTTCCGGGGATTCACCGGCCAGAATTCTTAGTGCAGTTTTTGCAGCATAACGGCCCTGTTCTTCAGGTACCTGTAAAAAACCAATAAGTACATATGGTCGCATATTAATCTGTACTGAACCCGTTGGAATTTTGGTATTATGTAAAATAAAATGATAAATATCCTCATGTTTCCAATCTGTAATACTCATACTGTTTTCAATAATAAGTATATCAACTTCATTCTGAAGTTTTATATAGGCTTGCTTCCACTGTTTAACATCAGAAACAAAAACTTTATGATTAAATTTAACTTTAGCTTTTTCTTCATAATTTTTTACACTTTTTCGGTCACTGATAACATTACCAGCCAGAATACCAATAACTTTTCCTTTAGCATAACGCCTTAATTCTTTTGCCAGCTCCGCAATCATGGAAATTTCCACTATTCCTGTGGCATTTTTAAAGGGATAACCATAAACCGAAGCATCCCAGTTGACTCCACAGAACACAACGGGGATAGCATGGTTTTTATAATAAGGCTCTATTAAATACTTACTGGCATTATCATCACAGGCAATAATCAAGTCCGGTTGATAGCGTTCAATTTCAGCTTTGGCTCTTAATGCCGCCGCTTTAATATAAGCTTCATCAGGATTACGTTTGGTGTCCATGGAAAAAACTTTCATTTCCACTCCGGCTGATTCCAGTATAGAACGGGCACCATTGACTACTCCCGAGGCCCACTCGTAAACAGGATAGTAATAGGAATCAATAAAAATAACTCGTTTAGTATTCAGGCTCTGCTCTTTGGCTTGCACTGCCTGTACAGCAAACGACAGTAATAGCAAAAATATAAACGAAAAGTGTATGATATTTTTAACAAAAAAAGACAAATTGGCATCTCATTAATAACAGACAGACTTATATAAGATTAGATTATGGATACTATTAAATCAATATGAGATTAACTGTCTTCACGGGCATACTATCTGCAGACATAAGCGCTATTGATTCGTTGGAATTATGCGGGCAGGGATGCCCGCACTCCCGGGAGGAAAGGAATTATCCCAAACGGTTATTTTTTCTTTGGCAGATAAATATCCGTACAGGTTCCTTCAGCCACTTCTGTAGCAAAGTTCAGCGTTTCTGACAGGGTTGGATGAGGGTGAATGGTCAGGGCAACATCTTCCATTTCTGCACCCATTTCAACAGCCAGAGCCGCTTCGGCAATTAGTTCACCAGCATTTTTGCCTAAAATACCGGCCCCCAGCATCTGATGGGTGTTTTTGTCATATAACACCTTGGTCATACCCACATCCGCTCCAACCGATAAAGCCCGTCCACTGGCGGCCCAGGGGAATACGCCTTTTTCATAGTCAATGCCTTCGGCTTTAAGCTGCTCTTCAGTCTGACCGCACCAGGCCACTTCCGGATCGGTATAGGCGACGGATGGAATGGTACGGGCATCGAAATGCCGTGGCTGGCCGTCAATGACCTCGGCCGCCACTTTGGCTTCATGGGTTGCCTTATGAGCCAGCATGGGCTGACCCACCACATCACCAATAGCAAAAATATGCTCAACATTAGTACGCTGCTGGGAATCAACCGGAATAAAGCCGTATTCATTTACCTGCACACCGGCCTTATCGGCATCAATCAACTTACCATTAGGGGAACGGCCAATAGCCACCAGGACATTATCAAAAGTATCCTGTTCCGGTACTTTTTTGCCCTCAAACTTACACACAATACCCTCATCAGTCGGGGTCAGTTCGGTTACCCGGGTATTGACAAAAATATTCTCATAACGTTTTTTCAAAGTACGTTCAAAAGGCTTGAGCAGATCTCGATCGGCTCCGGGGATCAGACCCGGCCCCAGTTCCACTACAGTGACCTTTGCCCCCAGGGCATGATAAACCGTGGCCATTTCCAGGCCGATAATACCACCGCCGACCACCAGCAGACGTTCAGGTATATTGTTAACTTCCAGGGCATCGGTGGAGTCCCAGACCCGCTCATCCTCCCAGGGAATAAATGGCAGTTTAGTGACCGAAGAACCGGCCGCAATAATACAATGTTCAAAGCCCACCACCTGCACCGCACCGTCTGCTGCCTCAACAGCAATGGTATGCGGGGAAGTAAATTTGCCGTAGCCGTTAACCACCTGTACCTTGCGCTGTTTGGCCAGTTGTTTCAGACCACCGGTTAAACGCCCGACCACCTTGTTTTTATGCTCGCGCAGCTTATTAATGTCAATGTCCGGTTCCTGATAAGTGACCCCCAGTTCAGAAAACTCCCGGGCTTCACTGACCACTTCGGCCACATGCAACAGTGCTTTTGAGGGAATACAGCCGACATTCAGACAGACACCACCGAGAAAATCATCTTTCTCAATCAGAACGACCTGTTTACCCAGATCCGCCGCACGGAAGGCCGCGGTATAACCGCCGGGGCCGGAGCCCAGTACGACTACCTGAGCCTGAATATCCACATCACCGTTAAAGCTGGCGGCAACAGGTGCCTCAGGTTCTGCTTCAACAGCAGCCGCCGGAGCAGCCTGTTCTGCTACCGGCGCTTCAGACGGTGCGGTTGCCACCTGTGCCGTTTCTGCGGCGACCAGTTCTGCAATAACCGAACCTTCGGATACCTTATCACCCAGTTTAACCTTAACGGCTTTGATCACACCCGCAGCCGAGGCGGGTATTTCCATACTGGCCTTGTCCGACTCCACCGTGATCAGTGGATCTTCTTCATTAATGGTATCGCCCTCGGATACCAGCACTTCAATAATTTCTACATCATCAAAATCGCCGATATCGGGGACTTTTAATTCCATGATCTGACTCATTCTTATCTCTCCCGGTTACATCAGCAAATAGCGAACATCAGACAGCACACGGCTCAGGAAGGTACTGAAGGCCGCACCTTCCGCACCGTCAATAACCCGGTGATCATAAGACAGAGACAATGGGCACATCAGACGCGGTTCAAATTCCGAACCGTTCCAGACCGGCTGCATTTTAGAACGGGAAACACCTAAGATGGCTACTTCCGGGGCATTAACAATGGGCGTAAAACTGGTACCGCCAATACCGCCGAGGCTGGATATGGTAAAACAGCCGCCCTGCATTTCAGAAGGCTTGAGTTTCTTGTCTCGGGCTTTTCCGGACACTTCTCTAAGCTCAATGGCCAGTTCCGTCAGGCTCTTTTTGTCCACATCACGGATCACCGGTACCACCAGACCGTCCGGCGTCGCTACGGCAATGCCGATATGGTAGTATTTTTTCAGGATCAGGGCTTCTCCGGAGGCATCCAGTGAGGAGTTAAAACGTGGAAATTCCTTAAGTGCTGCAACGACGGCTTTCATCAGGAAGGACACCATGGTGAATTTAACACCCTTATCCGCATATTCCTGATTGCTCTTTTTACGGAAGGCTTCCAGCTCGGTAATATCCGCCTCATCAAACTGGGTCACATGAGGAATATTGACCCAGTTCCGATGCAGGAACTTACCGGTCAGAATATTAATCTTGGACAGTTTGGTGGTTTCAATATCACCCCATTGGGAGAAATCTATTTCCGGCATGGGTTCTACACCCAGGCTGGCACCGCCGGAAGGCTCTTTCAGGGCCTGTTTAACATAGTCCTGTACATTTTCCTTAAGGATACGGCCATTGCGACCGGTACCGGAAATCTTACTCAGATCCACACCCAGTTCCCGGGCAAACTTGCGTACTGCCGGAGAAGCGTGTGCCCGTTTAAAATTATCGTGATCAATATTAATGGTTGGCGGCGGACGTTTAGCCGGAGGTACTGCCGGCTTTTCAGGCACGGCTGGTGTTTCAGTTTTTTCAGGTGCTTTAGCCGCTGGAGCTTCTTTCTGTTCAGGGGCACTGGCCGGAGCCGGTTCGGCTGCTTCGGTTTTTGCCGGTTCGGATGCGGAATCCGCATCCAGCAGCAGGATCAGCGAACCTTCAGAGACCTTATCCCCAATATTGACTTTAATTTTGGCCACTGTCCCGCTGTGACTGCTGGGGATCTCCATAGTAGCCTTATCCGATTCCACGGTGATCAGGGAATCTTCTTCGTTGATATAATCCCCTTCAGCAACCAGGATCTCAATGACTTCAACATCATCAAAGTCACCAATATCCGGTACAAATACTTCTGTCATCTTACTCATTACTGGTTCCCTCCCTATGCCGTCGCCGGATTTGGCTTATTGACATCAATGCCGTATTTCTCAATGGCTTCCTGAACCTTACCGGCCGGGAACTGACCCTCATCGGCCAGAACTTTCAGAGCCGCCACAACGATATAAACCGCATTCACTTCAAAGTGCTTACGTAACTGGGCACGGGTATCAGAACGACCGAAGCCATCGGTACCCAGCACTTCATAACGGGCTGGTACCCATTTTCTGATCTGATCCGAATAGCCCTTGATATAGTCGGTAGCCGACAGTACCGGCCCCCGGCGATCTTTCAGGCACTTCTCAATATAGGAAACCTTTGGTTCTTCCAGAGGATGCAGCATATTCCAGCGGTCAATATCCTGTGCTTCACGGCGCAGTTCATTGTAACTGGTTACACTCCAGACATCGGCATCCACCGACCATTCCTTATCCAGTATTTCTGCGGCCTGAATGACTTCCCGTAAAATAGTACCGGAACCCATTAGCTGGATCTTCTTGCGGCGCTTACCTCCGCCCTGCAATAAATACATACCCTTGAGTATGCCTTTTTCCACACCTTTGGGCATGGCAGGCTGTGGGTAGTTTTCATTCATTACCGTAATATAGTAGAACACGTTTTCCTGTTCCTGGTACATACGCCGCATACCTTCATGAATGATCACAGCCAGTTCATAGGCAAAGGTGGGATCATAGGTAATACAGTTAGGAATGGTGGCCGCCATAATATGCGAATGACCGTCCTGATGCTGCAGACCTTCACCGGCCAGAGTGGTACGGCCGGCCGTACCGCCCAGCAGGAAACCGCGCGCCTGCATATCTCCAGCCATCCAGGCCAGATCACCGACCCGCTGGAAGCCAAACATGGAGTAGTAAATATAAAACGGTATCATATTGACACCATTGGTGCTGTAGGAGGTGGCCGCCGCTATCCAGGAGGACATGGCACCGGCTTCGTTAATGCCTTCCTGCAGAATGTGACCGGACTTGTCTTCTTTATAGAACATGACCTGATCTTTATCCTGAGGAGTATATAACTGCCCTACCGAAGAATAGATACCCAGCTGACGGAACATGCCCTCCATACCAAAGGTACGGGCTTCATCCGGAACAATGGGGAGAATATTATCACCAATGTTTTTGTCACGGCTTAATAAGGTCAGCATGCGGACAAACGCCATGGTGGTGGACATTTCCCGATCA
>JALTKC010000409.1 GCA_027076245.1 Gammaproteobacteria bacterium | reverse complement strand
AATACAAATTTATTTTCTAGATTAAATTGCGGGCAAACAGTCCATATTCTCTAAAAAGACCTTTTTGTAATATTAGTTACTGAAGTCCCCGCCCTCTTTTTATAGTATTAATAAATAACACACCACAGGGAATCCATAATGAAAAAGAAAATTGTCCCGATAGTTATTTTGCTTATATTGATCACTGCCGGCTTTTTTTTCTATAAAAAAATAAACAATCAGCAGCCGACAGATGAGATTGTGCTATACGGCAATGTTGATATTCGTGAGGTAAAGCTGAGTTTTAACGGCAATGAACATATAAATTCCATTCTTGTACAGGAAGGTGATATGGTAAAAAAAGGCCAGGAACTGGCTTATCTGCATACCGAACTATTGCAGGCCAAATCAGCCCAGGCTAAGGCTCTGGTTGAGGCACAGAAGCAGGAACTGGCCGCTATATTAGCTGGTACCCGTCCGGAAGATATTGAAAAAGCCAGAGCCGACCTGGAAGCGGTAAAGGCTAAACTGGTCAGTGCCCGAAGCACGGCTGAGCGTCTTACTAAACTGGCCAGTAAAAAAATGGCTTCTGAAGATGAAGCTGAGCAGGCTCGTGCCACTGCTAATTCTTATGAAGCGGATGTTCATGCTCTGGAAGCTGCGCTTAATCTGGCTATTGCCGGGCCACGTAAGGAAGATATTGCAAAGGCCAGAGCGTTATTACTGGCCCGTCAGGCAGAATATACCCTGGCATTACAAAATTTAAAAAATGCTACCCTGTATGCACCTAATGATGGAGTCATACGTAATCGTATTCTGGAAGAAGGCGATATGGTCTCACCTCAGACACCGGTATTAACTCTGGCATTAAATCATCCGCTATGGGTTCGTGCCTATTTGTCAGAAACTGATCTGGGTAAGGTTAAACCCGGTATGGCAGCCACTATTCATACTGACAGTTATCCCGACAAGTCCTATTCCGGCTGGATAGGCTATATTTCTCCTACTGCAGAATTCACCCCTAAAAATATTGAAACAACGGAATTAAGAACCCATCTGGTTTACCAGGTCAGAATCTATACCTGCAATAATGACAATGAACTGCGTCTGGGCATGCCGGCTACTGTAAAAATTGATCTCAAACATAACGAGGTTCAGGCCAACAAATCCATTAAAGAACGTTGCCAGTAATGAAAAACACTTCAGAGGCCATTATTCAGCTGAACAATATCAGCCTGAGTTTTACCCTGCCCGGTAGAACCATTACCGCTCTGGATAATATATCCCTAAATGTTAAAGCCGGACAGATCACCGGGCTGATTGGGCCTGACGGCGCCGGAAAAACCACCTTAATGAGGCTGTTATCCGGTCTGCTCAAACCCGACAGCGGACAGGCTGCTGTTCTGGGCATAGATGTTGTCAAAAACCCGCAGGACATTCAGTCAGTCGTTGGCTATATGCCGCAGCGTTTTGGTTTATATGAAGATTTAACGGTACAGGAAAATATGGATCTGTACGCCGATCTGCATAATATCCCTGTCAATCAGCGTGCTTCACGCTATGAAAAATTATTATCCATGAGCCAGATGGCTCCTTTTACCACTCGTCTGGCCGGGAAACTTTCTGGCGGTATGAAACAGAAACTGGGTCTGGCCTGTGCTCTGGTCTCCCCACCCCGTCTCCTGATCCTTGATGAACCGACCGTTGGCGTTGACCCGGTATCCCGACGTGAACTATGGCAGATTATTAACCAGATGCTACAGGAAGAACACATCAGTGTGCTTATGAGTACCGCTTATCTGGATGAAGCAGAGCGCTGTAATGATGTTATCCTTATGCATGAAGGTAAAATACTGGATCAGGCCAGCCCGGATGATTTTAGTGAAAAAATGCACAATCGAACCTTTGTCGCTCACTCAGATGCCTTATCCAAACGTCATCTACAGGTTCGTTTATCCAGAGAACCAGATGTTCTGGATGCCCTTATTGATAACGATGATATCCACCTCGTTATGCACAAACCCGTTATTAATGGTCTGCCTGTATTTAAAGATATTGAAGATTTAACAATACACCCTACCCGGCCCCATTTTGAAGATGCCTTTATAGCCTTACTGAAAAAAAATCCAGTTGTAAACACTGCTTCAACAGCCACTACAAACTCAGAGAAAAAAGATAAAACAGTTTTATCCACAGAGGATACTTCAAATAAAGTCTCTAAGGACACAACAGAGAGTATTATTAAGGTGGATAAGGTCGTACGCCGTTTTGGTGATTTTTATGCGGTAAAGGGTATCAGCTTTGAAGTAAAAAAAGGCGAAATTTTTGGACTGCTGGGTGCCAATGGTGCCGGTAAATCCACCCTGTTCAGAATGTTATGCGGTTTACTGCCTGTCAGTGACGGCAAGGTTGAAGTAGCAGGCCATAATTTACGTACAGCCTCTGCCAAAGCCAGAGCACGTATTGGTTATATGGCTCAGCGTTTTTCTCTTTATACCAATTTAACCATTAAACAGAATCTGATGTTTTTTTCCAAAGCGTATGGCCTCCGGGGAAAAAAACAGCAGGAACGTATCCAGTGGGCACTGGATGAGTTTGAACTTGGAGAGTATTTAAATACAAATAGTAATGATCTGCCTCTGGGCTATAAACAACGTCTGGCCTTTGCCGCGGCCCTAATGCATGAGCCGGATATCCTGTTCCTGGATGAACCCACTTCCGGCGTAGATCCTCTGGCCCGTCGTGAATTCTGGCAACGGACCAATACGCTGGCTGAATCCGGTGTTACCGTCCTGGTTACTACTCATTTTATGGATGAGGCTAATTATTGTGATCGTTTGATTATTATGGCCTCCGGGACAGAGCTGGCTACCGGCAGTCCGGAAGAATTAAGAAGCCGTTTTAAATCAGCACAGAACCCTCAACCCAGTATGGAAGATACCTTTATTGCACTGGTTGAATCAAAAACAAAACAGGGACAAGCATCATGAATGAACATGCAACTGCATCAACACAGCAGTCATTCAGTCCACAGCGTCTTAAAGGGATTGTGCGCAAGGAGTCACTGCAGATCATTCGAGACCCGTCCAGTATTGCCATTGCCTTTGTTCTGCCTGTGGTATTACTGCTACTGTTTGGCTACGGTGTTTCTCTGGATGCCAAACACGTCCCCATTGGCTTTGTGGTGGAAAATCCTGATACCAATACCCAGTCCTTTATCAGTATGTTCGATCATTCCGATTATTTTAAACCACAGCGTTTTATAACCACTCAAGAAGCTAAACAGGCACTTAAAGCGCGCGAAATATTTGGTATTGTACGCTTAAGAAGTGATTTTAGTGACCAGTTACTGTCTTTTGGCGGAGCCCCTATAGAGCTGATTGTTAATGGGGTGGATGCCAATCAGGCAAGGATAACAGAAGGTTATATTTTAAGTATCTGGCAGCTCTGGATGACCCGAATAGCGCAGGAACAGGGTAAAACCTTGCACATCCCCATAACCATTGAACAGAGAGTCTGGTTTAACCCG
>JALTKC010000408.1 GCA_027076245.1 Gammaproteobacteria bacterium | reverse complement strand
ACTGGTTTAACAATGGGCATTATGTCTGCAACAGCCACTGCTGAAGGGGATGGTTTTGTAGAGGACTATGTAACTAATTCATATGGTGAAGTCTGGAAAAACAGTTACGGCGAATGCTGGCGTGACCGCTTTGCAGCCACCGATGTAAAACTGGAAGAATGCGGCTATGAAAAAGCCATGGGTGTTTCTGAAATTGTTGTTAAAAACGACATGAAAGAAGTTGTTGTTACTGACAACCCGCCAAAATGTCCAGATGTTATTGTACTGAAAGACCTGCACTTTGACTTTGATAGCGCAGTTGTCAAAGATATTGATAAAGAAAAATTGGCCGCAGCACGCGACTTTATCCTTGCAGAACTGCCTGAAGGCTGTCACCGTACTGAAACCGTTGAAGTTATCGGTCATACTGACAGTACCGGTCCTGAAGAATATAACCAGAAACTGTCTGAGCGTCGTGCCCAGGCCGTTGTGGATTACCTGAAATCCATTGGTGCTACTGCTAACTTTGTTGTTATTGGTAAAGGTGAAAGCGAGCCTGTTGCTGATAATTCAACTAAAGAAGGTCGTGCTCAGAACCGTCGTGTAGTTATCGATATTAATACTGCTAACTAATTTTTTATTATAAAAACTTAGTTTTAGAAGTATGGTTTAAAAAAAGCTGTAACAGTTTTCTGTTGCAGCTTTTTTTTGCCTCAGAAAAAAGCCCCTCACCCCAGCCCTCTCCCAGAGGGCGAGGGTGTATGTGTATGAATAAATACTGAGTAGATATGTTTCCGCTACTGCCTTCCAATACATCTGATCCGCTACTGGTACAGAAAACCCGGGCACTGGCTGAGCAATGGTGTCTGCAATATTGTACAGAAAGCTCAGAAGCCTTTTATCTGCAGCTCACACCAGAGCGCCTGCAATTAATCAGCAAAGAACAGCTATTCGGACCTATTTTTATAGACTTTACTTCCGGTGCCATTGAGCACCGCCGTAAGTTTGGTGGCGGTAAAGGACAGACCATAGCCAAAGCCATTGGCTTTCATAAGATCTCTTCACCGCTGATTCTGGATGCCACGGCTGGTATGGGGAACGATGCCTTTGTTTTTGCCAGCCTGGGTGCACAGGTGATTTTAATGGAACGCTCCCCAGTCTCTGCAGCACTATTATGTAATGCCCTGGAGCGTGCACTATCTGATGAGAACAGCCATGAGGATATTAAAGAAATTATTCAAAGAATGACATTTAAATTCGGTGATGCCCGCAGGCTGACCAGAGAAACCATTAAAGACTGGCCGGCACAACCCGATGTGGTCTATCTGGACCCCATGTTCCCCCACCGAAAAAAATCCGCCCAGGTCAAAAAAGAAATGCTGGCCCTGCAAAAAATCATCGGCGATGACACCGACAGCCACCAGCTATTAGAAACAGCCCTGCAAATAGCCAAAAAAAGAGTCGTAGTCAAACGCCCAATAAAAGCCCCAAATCTAAATCAGCAACAACCCACCTACACCCTAAAAATGAAAAAACACCGCTTCGACATCTACATCATCCCTGCTCTTACTTAACACTCAACGCTCAACGCTCAACGCTCAACGCTCAACGCTCAACGCTCAACGCTCAACGCTGGATTATGCCCCATACCGCTCCCGATAAGCCACCACCTTCTCATAATACTCCGCAAACGCCTGATCATCCTGCAGATAAGCAATTAAATGTTCCAGCTTAATAATACTGGCCACAGGCATATTATAATTTTTTTCAATTTCAGCAATGGCGGAAACGTCACCCTTGCCCAGCTCCTGACGATCCAGAGCAATAACCACACCGGCGGCACTCGCTCCAGCCTCATTAATCAGGTTAAGTGACTCCCTGACCGATGTGCCAGCAGAAATCACATCATCAATAATCATCACCCGACCCTGTAGAGGCGCACCGACGATTGTGCCGCCTTCACCGTGATCTTTGGCTTCCTTGCGGTTAAAACTATAGGGCAGATCCCGTTTATGATGATCAGCCAGAGCAATGGAACAGGTTGAAGCCAGGGGGATACCTTTATAAGCCGGACCGAACAGCATATCAAACTCAATACCACTGTCCATCAGGGCACTGGCATAAAAACGCCCCAGTTCAGCCAGGGAACCGCCGGTATTAAACAGGCCGCTGTTAAAAAAATATGGACTGAGCCGACCTGATTTTAAAGTAAACTCACCAAAACGTAACACCCCGGTATCCAGGGCAAATTTAATAAACTGTTTTTGATATTCCTGCATAATGCTGCTCTCATTTCTGTTCTGGTTTAATACTTAATTTTGACCGTTTAACTGGTATTTTTCCTGCCGGGTCAGCCTGAATTATACCCTAAAGTGGGTTATAATAGCGGCTGTTTTTTATATGAGCATATTATGAAAATCATCTCTGCCAATTTAAACGGTATCCGTGCAGCAGCCAAAAAAGGCTTTTTTGACTGGATGCAGAAAGAGGATCCCGATGTGGTCTGTATTCAGGAAACCAAGGCCCAGATTGATCAGTTATCCGATCCGGTATTTGCACCTGAAGGTTATCATCGCTATTTTTTTGATGCTGAAAAAAAAGGCTATAGCGGCACGGCCATCTATTCAAAAAAAGAACCTGATAAGGTTATTACCGGTCTGGGCTGGGATGTAGCGGATACGGAAGGCCGTTATATTCAGGCCGATTTTGGTAATCTCAGTGTGGCTTCCCTGTATCTGCCTTCCGGTTCCTCCAAAGATGAACGCCAGGTTCTTAAAATGGAGTTTCTGGACAGACTAGAACCCATGCTTAAGGAAATGGCGCAAAGCAAACGCGATTATATTATCTGCGGTGACTGGAATATCGTGCATAAACGTATTGATATTAAAAATTTTAACGGCAATAAAAACCGTTCGGGCTGCTTACCGGAAGAACGGGCCTGGATGGACAAGCTGTTTGGTGATGAAATTGGCCTGGTGGACGCTTTTAGGGTTCTAAATAAGGAGCCGGAACAGTACACCTGGTGGTCAAACCGGGGTCAGGCCTGGGCTAATAACACAGGCTGGCGTATTGACTACCAGGTAATATCGCCTTCCCTGGCAGACAGGCTGGAATCCACCTCTATTTATAAGGATGAGCGTTTTTCTGATCATGCCCCGATTATTATGAATTATACTTATGAAATTTAGCTCTATTAAACTCACCATCAGGAGCCATAAGAATCGTCTATCATGCTGTGAGCATCTATTATGCCGGTAGAAATTTCCTATCTGGCGGCTTTTATTGCCGGTTTACTCGGTGGTGTCCACTGTCTGGGCATGTGCGGAGGCATTGTCGGTGCCCTGACCTTTGGTATTAATCCGGCCGCCGGCAACAATGTTAATTCCACTCTCCAGCCTCCTCAGCCGCCTAAAAATATTTATCCCTATCTGCTGGCCTATAATGGTGGGCGTCTGTTCAGCTATACCCTGGCCGGGGTACTGGTGGGCGGTATCAGCATGATGGCGGCTAATCTGCCGCTGCTGAATAATATCCAGTTCGGCCTGCAGATTTTTGCAGCCCTGTTTATGATTGCCCTGGGTTTGTATATTGGCGGCTGGTGGGTGGGTCTGCGTAATATTGAACGGGCCGGAGGACTGATCTGGAAACGTATAGAACCCATCAGCCGGCGTTTTATCCCGGTAAAATCCCCTTTTCAGGCACTGATTCTGGGTGCTTTATGGGGCTGGCTGCCCTGCGGTCTGGTTTATACGATTTTATTCTGGTCCATATCCACCGGCAGTGCTATTGAAGGCGGTCTGCTGATGCTCAGTTTTGGCCTGGGGACACTGCCCATGTTGCTGGCAATGGGGGTTTTTGCAGCCACATTGACCAACTTTATCCGTAAAAAATGGGTACGATCACTGGCCGGCGGGATTATTATTGCCTTTGGCCTGTTTTCCTTATTTAATATCAGTTTAAGAATGCAGACCTAAAACTTCTTACTGAACTTGATGGTATATTTTTCCTGCCCGTGTTCAGGTTTGATATTAATGGTAAAATTAACCTGTTCGTGGCTCTGCACACCAACCTGGGCAATATAATAGACCGCCTTACCTTCCTTGATTTCCTTAAAGTCCAGTTTACGGGTCTGTCCCATCAGGTTTTTTAACTCGCCATTGACTTCAGACTTAACGCCAATAGGAATACCCGCACCTTTTTTCATTACCGAAATATTCACCAGTGCATAATTTTTACTGCGCTTAAGACCGTATTGCTTGGTCATTTCAGGGGGCAGTGAATCGGTAGGAAAAGCATTATAATAAACAATATGATCGTTATATTCTTTGGCATTTTCTGCCAGAGAGATGCTGCTCAGAAAAGCAGAAAGGATTAAAGCCAGAATGGAAGTACGTGTTATTGTTGTTATATTCATACAGCCTCCTTAAGGATTATCAGTAGATAATATAGATTATCAGGTATGTAATACAAGAGTAGGGCTTATTCCGGTTTTATACAATGGGTAGTTTCCAGTATTAAAACAGGGTAACTATGCATGAGAAAATATGGATGAGAGGAGCCGGCCGGGCAGAACGCCGACCGGATTGAACGAAGCTGTTACCAATCAGGCTTTAGCAGCACGTCCTGCACGTTTACGCTCATTTTCAGTCAGTAAACGTTTACGGATACGAATACTCTCTGGTGTTACTTCCACCAGTTCATCCTCATCAATAAATTCCAGAGCCTGTTCCAGGGTCATGGTAATTGGTGTAGTCAGAGTGACCGCTTCATCGGTGCCGGAGGCACGGACATTGGTCAGCTGTTTGGCTTTCAGGGGATTAACCACCAGATCATTACTGCGTGAATGGATACCGATGATCATACCTTCATAAACATCCACCCCGTGACCGATAAACATTCTGCCGCGATCCTGCAGGTTAAACAGGGCAAAGCCCACTGAGGTACCCTGGGCATTGGAAATCAGTACACCATTATTACGTTTGGCAAACTCACCGGCAATCATGGGGCCATAATGATCAAAATTATGATAGAACAGGCCGCTGCCTGAAGTGGCGGTCATAAATTCCGTCTGAAAACCAATCAGGCCACGGGAAGGCACAATGTATTCCAGCCTGACCCGGCCTTTACCATCGGGTACCATATTTTTGAGTTCGCCTTTACGCTCACCCATTTTTTCCATAATGGTACCCTGGTGCTGATCTTCCACATCCAGCATCACCTCTTCAAAAGGTTCACACATAACACCGTCGATTTCTTTGGTGATGACTTCCGGACGGGACACCCCCAGCTCAAAACCCTCACGACGCATATTTTCAATCAGAACACCCAGGTGCAGTTCACCGCGACCGGACACCCGGAACTTGTCCGGATCGTCGGTCTGTTCTACCCGTAAGGCCACATTATGCAGCAGTTCTTTTTCCAGACGCTCCTTGATCTGACGGGAGGTAACAAACTTGCCTTCACGCCCGGCAAAAGGTGAATTATTGACCTGGAAAGTCATGGTAACGGTGGGTTCATCCACAGTCAGCGCTGGCAAAGCTTCCACATTATTAGGATCACACAGGGTATCGGAAATATTCAGTCCTTCAATACCACAAAAAGCGATAATATCACCCGCCTGTGCTTCAGGCACTTCAATACGCTCCAGACCTTTAAAACCAAAAACTTTCAGGACACGGCCTTTACGCTCATTGCCTTCACGGTCCACAACCACAACCTGGGCATTGGACTTAACCGTACCTTTTTTAATTCGACCAATACCAATAACCCCCAGATAACTATTATAGTCCAGGCTGATCACCTGCATCTGAAAGGGGGCATCAATATCCACATCCGGCGGAGACACTTTTTCCACAATGGTTTCAAACAGAGGTATCATATCCCCTTCACGTACATCATCTTCAAGAGAAGCATAACCGTTAATAGCTGAGGCATAAACCACTGGGAAATCCAGCTGATCATCGGTACCGCCCAGGCGGTCGAACAGATCAAAAGTCTGATCGATTACCCAGTCAGGGCGGGCGCCGTCACGGTCAATTTTATTAACCACCACAATAGGATTCAGACCCAGTTCAAAGGCCTTCTGGGTAACAAAACGGGTCTGCGGCATAGGGCCTTCCACCGCATCCACCAGCAGGCAGACACAATCGACCATGGAGAGTACCCGCTCCACTTCACCGCCAAAATCGGCGTGTCCCGGTGTGTCCACAATATTAATATGATAACCGTTCCATTCAATGGCCGTATTTTTGGACAGGATCGTAATACCACGTTCCTTTTCCAGATCATTGGAGTCCATCATGCGCTCCGATACTTCCTGGTGCTCACCAAAGGTACCGGATTGTTTAAGCAATTCGTCGACGAGAGTGGTTTTACCATGATCGACGTGGGCAATAATGGCAATGTTTCTGATTTTACTAATATCTTTCACTGTGAAAGTCCAAAAATTAAGCTAAAGTTACAAGTTATATAAAAAGTGATAACAAAAAGCAGGTAACAAATACTAATCCCGCTAATTTATGTGAAATTAGCGGGATTAAAAGAACTGACCATTATAACGGATTACAGCCAACAAATCAGATAATTATTCTCTTTAGGGGCTATTTTTAATGATAATTAAAGATTTTTTTCAATAATCCGATACACTTTTTAAACAGACTGACTAAAACCGATCAATTAAGAAATTAAAAAAGCCTAAATCCCAGAGCTCAGGACTGAACGATGACTATGACCGCAATGCAAACCGAACCTTTGCAATCTTCTACCCAGCCAGTACTTTCTAATCAATATTCTAATGGCTTAAGAGCCTTTACTTTCTGGATTTCCAATACCCTCTACGCCATTGATATTGCCCGGGTACTGACCATCAGCCAGGATATGAGTAATATCCAGTCCCTGCCTTCTCAGGCTAAAGGTCTGGTAGGCATGGTAGAATTTCAGGGCAATGCAGTTCCGGTGCTGGATTTTGCTAATTTGCTGGGCTTTAGTTCTGGGGTGGAAAAAAATGCCCAGCTTATCCAGCTGCTTAATGATCGGGAAAAGGATCATATTGAATGGGTTTCTGCGCTGGAAGATTCTCTGCTCAATGATGTACCTTTTATCAAAGCAAAAGATCCCCATAAATGTGCCTTTGGGCAGTGGTATGATACCTTTAAATCCCGGGATGAAACCTTAATGGAAGTGCTGGCAGAATTTGATCAGCCGCACAAACAAATCCATGCTATGGCGGACAAACTTCTGGATATGAAAAAGGATGGCGAACTGGAGCACGCTTTAAGAATATTACGCTCTGAACGCAATGTCACCCTTAAACGCCTGATGAAACGCTTTGAACAGGCCCGAACTCATTTAAAGGAATCCTCCCGTCAGGTATTATTATACGTCACTGAAGACGGCACCTCACCAACAGTAGCTCTGCGCATTGATGATATTAATGACGTAGTAGATTTTAAACCGGAACAGTTTAAACCTATGGATCAGATTAATTCTATTTTAAATGGAGAAGCAGCAGAGTTAATAGTGGCTTATTTAAAACAGACTGATCAGGCCGACTGCCTGCTGATTGATGCAACCAATTTAATTAAACTGGCGCAAAGTTAAATCTAAACTAATTCATTTAGGTTTAACTTTCAACACCGTACCGTCCACATCGGTGACTATCACCTGAGTACCGGCTGGTGCATCTTTCCCATGCACTTTCCAGGTGGAATCATCCACTTTGATTTTACCCATGCCATTGACAATTGGCTCTACAAGGCTGAACGTTCTGCCTACATATTGCTCTGCCCTTCGATTCAATTTCGATGGGGCGCTTCCTGATGGATAAAAAAATGCCCGTGTCCATAACCAGGCAGCAATACTGCTGACCGAAAACACGGCAAAGAGTATTATTTGTGTCTGCCAGTTTATATGAGGCCAGGCCAGCATAACAATCCCCACCATACCGGCAGCAATCCCCAGCCAGATCATAAAAATGCCCGGACTGAGCATTTCCAGAATAATCAGCAGCACGGCAAAGGTCAGCCAGTGCCAGAACTCTAATTGAGCGATAAAGGATTCCATTTTTATAGCCTCTCTAAAACAAATTTATACGATAAGCAATACTCGGTTCCTTCCGCCTTTCGGGAGAAGGTCAGGATAAGGGCCTTTTTTAATGATATTTTTATGCATCGTTCTTTTTGTTATAGACTTCTTTAGCCAGTTCACCAATACCACCGATAGCACTGATCACTCCGGAAGCCTCCAGAGGCATAAAGACCAGTTTCTGATTATCCGCCATGCCGATTTCTTTTAACGCTTCAACATACTTGGTCGCCACAAAGTAATTGATGGCATTAATATCACCTTTATCAATGGCCTGGGAAACCACCAGAGTAGCTCTTGCTTCTGCTTCAGCCAGCCGCTCCCGAGCTTCCGCTTCACGGAAGGCCGCTTCCTTTTCACCTTCTGCTTTTAGAATAGCGCCCTGCTTCTCACCCTCAGCCCGTAGAATCTCTGCCTGACGTTCACCTTCAGCTTCCAGAATACTGGCCCGTTTTTCCCGTTCTGCTTTCATCTGCCGTGCCATGGCATCCACCAGATCCATAGGCGGTGCAATATCTTTAATCTCAATACGGGTCACTTTAACACCCCAGGGCGTTGTCGCATCATCCACAACCGAAAGCAGTTGAGAGTTAATTTCGTCCCGCTTGGATAATAGCTCATCCAGATCCATAGAGCCCATAACGGTTCTGATATTAGTCATGGTCAGGTTTAAAATGGCATGTTCAAGATTATTAACCTCATAGGATGCCTTGGCGCTGTCCATGGCCTGAAAAAACACCACGCCATCCACTTTAACCATGGCATTATCCTTGGTAATTACTTCCTGAGAAGGCACATCCATGACCCGTTCCATCATGTTGACCTGTTTACCAATAGAGTCCACCACCGGCATAATAAAGTTCAGGCCAGGTCTTAATGAGCGGGTATAACGCCCAAAGCGTTCCACAGTATATTCCATACCCTGATCCACTTTTTTAACCCCTAAAACAATCAGCACAATAACCAGTGCCAGCAAACCTATAACAAATGCATCCATTCCTGTTCCTCCGGATTACGGTTTTAATTTTTTTCGCTAAACAAAGACTAACCGACAAGTCACCCTGCTTCAAGTAAAACCTTGAATGAAAACTGCTGATCAGGCTGCAATCTGCTATGATACGCCGAACACCAAAAACCAGAATAGAAAAACCACAAATATGGCAGAAAGAAACTATTTAAAACCGCCCAAACGTCTGATGCGTCATGTGGGACGGGCAATAGCTGATTTTGATATGATTAAAGACGGTGACCGTATCCTGCTGGGGGTTTCCGGCGGCAAGGATTCCCTGTCCCTGTTACTGATCCTGCACCACCTGAGCCAGTATGCACCGGTAAAGTTTCATCTGGGTGCCGTCACGGTCGACCCCATGATTGAAGGCTTTGATCCATCGCCCTTAAAAGACTATCTGAAACAACTGGGCATCCCCTATTTTTACCAGCAGCAGGCCATTATGGAGCAGGCTGAGGGTTCCATGGACGGTGACTCCTTCTGCTCTTTCTGCTCAAGAATGAAGCGCGGCATTCTCTATAATACAGCCAGAAAAGAAGGCTACAATATTCTGGCTCTGGCCCAGCATCTGGATGACCTGGCTGAAAGCTTCCTGATGTCTGCCTTCCACAATGGCAAACTGCAGACCATGAAAGCCAACTATACCATTGGAGCCGGGGATTTACGGGTGATCCGCCCCCTGGTTTACGCCCGTGAAACCTTAACCACCGCTTATGCCGAAGCCGCCGGTTTACCGGTTATCCCGGACAGCTGCCCGGCCTGTTTCAGTATGCCGACGCAGCGTGAGCATATGAAGCAGCTTCTGGCTCAGGAAGAACGACACAATAAGAGCTTATTCAGCAGTTTGTTAAAGACTTTAAAACCGTTAATGGCGGTTGATCATACATAAATCCATTGATTTTATTATGAAAGACAAAGTAAGCCACGTAGTATCAGATGGCTATATGCTTTTATGAAGTTTCGGCAGCATGGACAATAAATTGCTCCTGCATTTATTGCATTTCCGCCATCCATGGCGGTCACGCTGCCGAAAAGCCTCCATGGATGCGCTCTTTATTATAAGAGAAGGGCGTCTTCAGAAAAGCATATAGCCATATGATACGGACTTAATTCATTTACCCTTCAACAATCTCATAATCATGGGTAATATCCACCGTCTGAGCCAGCATAATAGAGGCAGAGCAGTATTTTGTTGCAGACAACTCCACTGCCCGTTTAACCATTTTCTCTTTTAACTCTTTGCCTGTAACAATAAAGTGAATATGAATTTTGGTAAACACCTTGGGGTCAGTTTCCGCACGTTCTGCACTCAGCTCAGCAACACAATCAGTCACATTCTGACGGGAACGCTGCAGAATCAGCATAACATCAAAAGAAGTACACCCTCCCAGCCCCATCAGCATCATTTCCATAGGCCGGATGCCCAGATTTTTACCCCCCAGATCCGGCGGCCCATCCATTACTACAGCATGTCCACTTCCAGACTGCCCCATAAACATCATATTCTCAACCCATTTAATTCTTACATTCATTTTCTGCCCTTTGTCCTAAACATTATCTCTTGACCTTAAAACCTAAATCAGATTATTTCACAAAAAACCAAATAATATCCACAAATACAAGCCATTAAATGTGATTTGCTCGAAAGATTTTCTATTAAAACATCACACTTTTTTATTTTCGTGCTATGCTAATAAATTAAGAAAAGTGGACTTTCCAGATACGGGACTCTAAGAGCCCGACAGAGCGCAACACAGAAACGTGCTTAGAGACAATCTCCACTTGCCAGTTCATGGTACCAGCATTAAAAAAAGCAGATTGATATGTCGATTGTAAATTTAAAAGAAGAAAACCCAGCGATCACCGAATTTCTTACTTATTGCCACAAGCGCAAATACCCGGCCAAAAAAACCATTATCCATGCCGGAACGGAATCCGATACCCTGTACTATATTGTTAAAGGCTCGGTTTCAGTTTTACTGGAAGACAAGGATGACCACGAAATTGTGCTCGACTATCTCAATGACGGGGATTTTTTCGGGGAAATGGGCCTATTTTCTGAACCGTCCAACCGCAGTGCCTGGGTTAAAGCCCGCACAGACAGCGAAATTGCAGAAATATCTTATGCCAAATTTAACAGTTTACGGCAGGATCTGCCCGATGTGCTGTTTGAAATATCCACCCAGATTGCCAACCGGCTGCGTAAAACCAGCCGCAAAGTCGGCGATCTGGCCTTTCTGGATGTGACCGGACGCATTGCCGGCACCCTGCTAGAACTGGCCAAACAGCCCGATGCCATGACCCACCCGGACGGCATGCAGATTAAAATCACTCGTCAGGAACTGGGTAAAATCGTTGGCTGTTCCAGAGAAATGGCCGGTCGGGTACTAAAAATACTTGAAGAGCAGGAGCTTATCCATGTTAAAGGTAAAACCATTGTTATCTTTGGTACTCGATAAGCGGTTATTGCTATTCTGACTATTGGCTGTTTTATTAGCCGTCTTACTATCTAGCTAGTTATGGAAAAAATACATGAGTCTTGAAATTGACTACTATTCTGATGTCCTGTGTATCTGGGCGTATTCTGCAAAAATAAAAATTGATGAAATAAAAAAACAGTTTGGCGACCAGGTAAAAATTAATTATCGTTATACCCCGCTGTTTGTTGATATGCATGCCATGCTGGAAAAAAACTGGGCTGAGAAAGGTGGACTGCAGGGTTATAACCAGATGATGCATAAACTGGGTGGTATGTTTCCCTATGTGGACATTCACCCTGACATTGGCCTGAAAAACCTGCCGCATTCTTCCGCCTGCTGTCACCATTTTATAAAAGCGGTGGGTATTCTTGAACAACGGGGAGAAATACAATCACAGGATAAAGACAATACCCTGCTGGAGCAGATTGACTGGCGGATCCGCCTGGGCTATTTCCGTGATGCAGAAGATGTCTCACAGCTCAGCATTATGCTCTCCTATGCTGAGCAGTTAGATATTCCCCGGGATAAGCTGGAAGTGGTGCTCAACAGCGGCGAAGCCATGGCAGCTCTGGCCTCCTGTACAACCGATGATAAACAGAAAACCATTGACGGCAGTCCCAGCTTTGTGCTCAATGAAGGCCGCCAGAAACTTTACGGCAATATTGGTTACCACATTATCGAAGCCAATATAAAAGCCCTGTTGGAGAAACCGGACGACAAGCCGTCCTGGTATTAATGATGATCACTTAGGCTGATGACAGATAAATGAAAAAAATCTTCCTGGTTCTATTTGTTTTAACCGTGCTTACCCTGGCTGCGCTCAAGGGCAGTTTATGGTATCTGACTGAACAGTTTATTGAACACCAGATCACACAGGCCAAACCCTTTGTGCAAATCAGCTACAAGGACTTTGAAACCTCTCTCGCCGGCAACGCAACCGTTCATAAGCTTAAAGTCTATATTCCTGCTGTGGATGAGTCCATCCATATTGACTCCATTAAATTTACAGCACCGGATCTGTTCAGCCTGTTAACCATGGACCGCCGTATTCAGAACGGACAGATCCCGGAAGCACTGAGCCTGATTGTAAAGGGTATTGCTATTAGTTTAAACGGTAATATCATGCAGTTAATGGATAATCCTGATGTAGAGCCTTCTCAGGTTGAAGTATTTTCTACCCTGGCCTGTGGTGACGTCTATCGAATTGGCAGTAAAGCATTGTCAAAAATGGGTTACGATGAACTGCTCAGTGATCTGGTTTTAAGTTACCAGTATAAGCCCAATCAGAAAAAACTGTCTTATATCATCCAGTACCGTATCCATGATATGACCCATTTTAATCTTGCTGGCGATCTGTCCGGTGTCAGCAGCCTCAACGACTTTAAAAAAGGGGCCGTCCAGCCCGGAAAGTTGATTGTGGAAATAACCGATGATTCCTATATT
>JALTKC010000407.1 GCA_027076245.1 Gammaproteobacteria bacterium | reverse complement strand
GCCACTATAAGAACGGCTCATCATTAATATCAATTATCCTTATTATGTTTTAGAGTGAATCAGTCTTAATGGAAGCAGGGGAACCATTACCATCAGAGCAGTCATCAGACTCAAGGCAGCCAAAACAGAATACCATTCTGCAATGGACTAAAACCGCTTTGTATAAAGTATGGCGCTTTCATCATAGGCTGATTGTTTTTCTTCTGGTCACGCTGGCGGTATTTTTACTGCTGATACGTGGACTATCCCTTTATCTTGAATCCAGCCCGCAGTTAATTGAACATTTTATAGAACAGGAACTGGAACAGTCGGTTTCCTTTGATAAAGTTAAAATAAACGTTGATTTGCTCTATCCTTCAATTTCTCTGGAAAATTTTGTTATCCGCTATAAGGATGAAAATGCCTCCCGCTTTAATTTCCATTCGGCGTCCATATCCATTGATACCATCCAGTCATTGTTAAAGTCCCAGGTTATTATTGATACGCTTAAACTGGATGGCTTTAATGCACTTCTGCAACGTAATAAGCAGGGAAAATTTCTGCTTTCAGGCATGTCTTTGCAGAGTGAGAACACAGAGCTGGACAGACAGCCTGCCTGGTTAAAACTCCTTAAACAGAAAAATTTTATTATTACTCATAGTGAAATTTACTTTGTGGATGAAACAGAACAATATCCGAATATGCTGCTTAATGATGTTAATATCAGAATGCGAAATCAGAGTGATCGGCATCAGATCAGTATTAAAACCACCCTGAATGAGACCGATGTTAAAGCAGAACTGAGACTGGATTTTAAAGGACGGGTTAATAATCTCAAAAAATGGAATGGTCAGATCTATAGCAAACTGGATGGGCTTGATCATCCGACTTTGCTGTATTTTCTTGGTGAGCAGTTTATTCAGCTGGAAAATTATGAGCTGGAAAATATTAAGATGGGGCTGCGCAGCTGGGCATCATTAAAACAGGGTAAACTGCAGAGCATTCAGGGAGAAGTTTATATTGATGATGCTCAGTTAAAACGTGAGGATACCAGAGAGCTGGTTTATTTTAATCGTATAGATGGCAACTTCCGTTTTAAACGGCATAAAAAAGTACACACTGATTGGGTAGCTGATTTTTTTGATGTAAACTTTAATATTGACGGAAAAATCATTTCAGATAAACGAATTCAGCTGCACTTTAAAAATCCGCATTCTGCACCTTCCATGCAGGTCTATTTAAATCGTTTACAGTTCGACGAAATCAATCATGTTATTAACTTTTTTTCCCCGGAAAATTTTAGTAAAACGTTATTTCAGCATATAAAACCAAGAGGTGAACTAAAAAATCTTAAAGCGGATATTACCTTTAAAAACCTGAATATGCCTATTGATATAACCGATTACCAGGTGTCCCTGGAAATAAATGATTTCGGTGTTAATGCCCTGCACAGTATTCCAAAAATACGAAATTTATCAGCTCGTCTGCTATTAAACAAGGACAGGGGCAGGGCTTATGTTAATAGCCATAATATGAGTCTATATCTTAAATCATTGTTTCGTGATCCCTGGCCGGTGGATAATTTGGGTGCAGAGATTTACTGGCAGAAAATGGAACAGCAGTGGCTGCTGGGGGTAAAGGATATTGATTTTAGCAATCCTCATCTTAAAGCACAGGCGGATTTAAAATTATGGTTTCCTGAAAAGGGGCCATTATTAATGGACCTCAGCGGTTATTACCAGGATGCCAACGTTAAGTACACCTCTTTTTATTTACCTGCCCATATTATGAATCCGGGACTGGTTCAATGGCTGGACAAGGCTATTGTATCGGGGTGGGGAACGGATGGTGGGGTCGTGTTCAGAGGCGAAGCCAGTCAGTTTCCTTTTGAGGATCATTCCGGCACCATGGATATTGTATTTAATACCCGGGATGTCGAACTGGACTATACGCCCGGTTGGCCGACACTGCAGGAAATCAGCGCACTAATTCAGTTTACTGAACAGGGCATGTGGATTTATTCTGATTACTGCCGAATCTTTTCCTCTGAGTCCGGAAATATTCATGCGGATATCCAGGATTATGATGAATCGATTTTACGTCTTGATGGTGATGTTAAAAGTACCGTTAAGGATTCTGTCCAGTTTCTAAAACAGTCTCAACTGGCCTCTGCAGAGGTTACAGACATGCTGGATGCCCAGGGGAATATTGATATTAATTTAAATCTGGTTATTCCAACGGAAGACGGTGAGCCGGAGTCAAAGCTTAAAATTGCCCTGAACAATATTGACTATTTTCCACCGGGCTTTGCACGCCAGCAGGGTATGGTGAGTGAACTTAATGGTGTGGTGCAGGTACATAATCAGGATATTAATGCACAGGGGCTCACAGCCAGAATTATGGGGCAGGCGGCAAAAGTTCGAATTAAAAGTGCCTATGGGATCCGAGGCAAAACCAGTAACAAGAATCTGTCCCCTGATGTAAATCTTGCCATTGATACCCGGGTTTCCATTGAGCAGCTAAAAAAATATAAAGTAATCCCCGAAAACCTTACAGATTTGAGTGATTATATTTCCGGTCGTAGTCATGCGAATATTGACCTGAACCTGCCGAATGAACACCGGCCTTTTGCTCTTTCTGTGGCTTCGGGCCTGAAGGGACTGGAATCTAGGCTGCCTTTCCCTTTTTCCAAAAAGGCCGGTCAGTCCCATAGTCTGCAGGTGTCCTATACTGCAGGTAAACACCCCAATATTGCCTTTTCATATTCTGACATTATTTCCATGGCCTTAATTATCAAACGGGAAACTGATCAGTTACAGCTAATTAAGGGCGCGCTGCAGTTCGGCAGGGGGCAGGCTTATTTACCCACAGATAACGTACTAAAGCTTGGCGGCAGGGTGCCTTTGCTGCCCTATGAACAATGGCAGGAATTTATTACATCCATCACTACAAAAACGGTCACTAAAAAATCCGCTACCGATACAAAAAATACCAAAGCTGAAAGTGTCACAGTAAACTGGAAAATGCCTGTCGAACTGGCTCTGACTGAACTGGTGCTGCCTGTACCGGAACTGGAAGATAAAAAACCTTCAGACTCTAAGCCGAAAACCGAACCTGATAAAAATTATTTAAGCCCACAGAATATGCCGCTAGTTAATGGTTATATTGAAAATTTTAAACTGGGTAAGAATGTTCTGGGCAGGCTGAGCATAAAAACTTCACGAATAGAAAAAAGCATTGTTCTGGATGCTCTTAAACTGAAAGGTGATATCCTGTCTTTTTCAGGTAAGGGCAAATGGCATCAATGGAATAACACACCGGAAATGGATATGGAAGGGACTCTCAATATCAGCTCCTTTGAAGATTTTCTAAAAACGCTGGGTTATGACCAGTTAATGCGAGGCGGTAAATCCAGGATCACCGGATATCTTAGCTGGCCGGGCGGTCCTTTGGATTATTCAAAAGAGGTTATTGAAGGCAAGTTATCCATAAATGTAGAAAAGGGAGCTTATCTTGAAGGTAAACCTGGCACTGCCGGACGGATTCTGGGGCTGTTGAA
>JALTKC010000406.1 GCA_027076245.1 Gammaproteobacteria bacterium | reverse complement strand
TAAACAGATGTATAGCCGTAAGACACTTAACATTACCTGGCATATTGCTGAAAATATCAGTAATTTCGGCGATCGTGAGGATATGCTGGAACTGATAGGCAACCTACTGGACAATGCCGGCAAATGGTCTGAGGGTAAAATTCATATTGACATAAACAGTTCTGGTTCTGACAGGGTATTGATACGCATTGAGGATAATGGTCCGGGCATTGCTGGAGATCAGATAACACGGATTGCTCAACGAGGGGCAAGACTTGATGAATCCATAGACGGTCACGGCCTGGGGCTATCCATTGTCAATGATATTGTAAAGCTTTATGCCGGCAGTATTTCAATGACAGAATCGCCTATGGGCGGATTACGCATTGATATCTATCTTGATCAGACCTGAAAACCAGCAATATATAGACTTTAGTCTAGTTTTACTGAAAATATCCTGACCTTTTAGTCGCTTGTTATATTTTTATAAACATCAGATAATAATAAATAATTTAATATCACTGACCTTGCGGCGGCCACCTTTTGCCACTGCTTATTTATGCTTAAGAACAGAAACAAGTCAATAATAGCAGTTCAATAATAAAGACAGAATTAATAACTCATTAAATATTAACGGGAGCCTCAATGAATAAGTTCTATCAAAAAATTGTTTTTGCACTATTCGGTGCATTATTTATAAGCAACAGCTACGCTGAAACGGACGAGCTGATACTCTTTCCAGCCTTTAAAGACAACTGGGATGCTGATCTGGCAATATCCGCAACTGCCGGC
The DNA here is from genome assembly GCA_027076245.1 of Gammaproteobacteria bacterium. Taxonomy (GTDB): domain Bacteria; phylum Pseudomonadota; class Gammaproteobacteria; order GRL18; family GRL18; genus JANELJ01. The sequence goes on along the minus strand of JALTKC010000406.1, from coordinate 2,788 downwards.
TATATGGATATTGGTAACGATGTTGCCGGTGGCGGAGCCACTTATGGTCTGCAGGCTGCTTTTAACTGCCCGGTTTTCACCATTCCCGGTAAAAACGTGATCCTGCAGCAGCTCAGTGTCAACTTTTATGACAATAATGATCTGGAATTAACCACTTTTGAAATCAACCCTCATTACTTCTGGCAATTATCTGACGAACTGCGTTTCGGTGTCGGCCCAGGTCTGGGCTATATCTCAACAGACGTCAAAAACGGCAGAGATCCCGACCTGTGGGCAGGCCAGGCTGGTTTTGCGGTTGAATACCGTAAAGGTAACCTGTATGCAAACTTCGGTTCCCGCTACCAGTGGACAGAAAGCGCTCGTTTTTACAGAACAAACGATAAAAAAGAAGATATGGATAACCTGTTAACCACTTTTAAGATTGGTTATAACTTTTAATTAGTGTCCATCCGGAAATTGCCTTCCTGGCAATTTACCGGAACGCAAAAGAAAAAGTGTGATTTCCTTTTGCTCCATTTTCAACGACTTACCGTCGTTAAAAATGTGCGGCACATCCTTGTGCCGCCAGTGTGCATCAATAAATGGATGCACACTAATTAACTTTTTGCCTGTAACACAATAACCCCTGTTAACGGCATAACTGCCGTTAACAGGATTACTGCTCCTTTTTACCTGTATCGGCTATCACCTTGTCAAACACCTCTCTTTTTTGTTTTTTGATATTATTTACACTGAGCTTTTCCACTGCTTTTTCTGAAACAGATAATCACACAGCCCCCCTTGAGTTACATAAAATAATGAAGACGATGGGCCAGGACATGCAGAACATCCTGGCTGCCATAAATAAGGAAAACTGGTCTGCTATCAAACAGGCCGCTATTAATATTGCTGAACATCCCAAACCTCCCTTTACTGAAAAAGTACGGATATTAAGCTTTATAGGAACGGATATAGGCCAGTTTAAGAAGTTTGATACGATTACCCATGACACAGCCATGGAGCTGGTAAAGCTGGCAGAACAGGAAAACGGTAATGCGATTATTGATAAGTTTGCAGAATTGCAGAAGAGCTGTCTAGATTGTCACCAGTCATTTCTAAAATCTTTTCAGACCCATTTTTACGGGAAGTAAATTCCCCCTTTATTACTAACATTAAATCAAGGGGTACCAGAAAGCAGTAGCCTGAATAGCTTATTCATGCCATACTGCATTTTGCATCGGTTATAATTTTAACAATTCACACACACCCGATTTCTCCCTTTATGTTTTGCGGTATAAAGGGCCTTATCAGCTCGAATATATACTGCATCAAAGCTGCTATCTGTTTCACGACGATGGGATATTCCTAAACTTAATTTAGGTTTGATTGTGCCATTCCACTCACCCGAAATGGTTTGCTCTGATACTGAAATGCGTATTTTTTCAGCCAAATCCTGTGCCGACGTGATATGAGTATTGGGGAGTAAAAAGGCAAACTCTTCACCACCTATTCTTGCAAACACATCTTCTTTTCGAATGAACCCAGATATGTGTTTACTTATAAATTGTAAAACCACATCACCCACAGGATGACCATAAGAGTCATTAATGCTTTTAAATAAATCAATATCCATTATTATCAGGGCTAATGGATTATCGTACCGTCCTGATTCTGAAAAAATTCGCTCTGCTGTTTCTAAAAAGAATCGACGATTATACAGCCCTGTTAATGAATCGGTTGCCGCCTGTTTTTTTAAATCTTCTTTTAAGTTATAGATATCCGTAATATCGGTTGATATACCAAGCAAACCAATAATTTCATTGTTATTATTATAGACAGGTTTCTTTATACTTTGATAAACTCTTACTTTACCGGTTGTCTTGATGGTATTGGCTTCTTCTTCAATAACGGTTTCTCCATAATCAAGAACTCGGGTATCATTTTTAATGAGTTCAGACAGTTCATTTAGATCAAAATATTCACTATCATCAGAGCCAATTATTTGTTCTAATTCCCGACCAAATAGTTTCCTGGTTATTTCATTTACATAAACATATTTTCTGTCCCGGTCTTTCAAAAAAACATAAGCGCCAATTTCATTCAGGATCAGGTCACAGATATCTATGCTGCTATCCAGAGTAAGTTTATTCGTATTGAGTTGCATCAAATATTCCTTATTTTGTTAAAACCAGCTTTATAAACTTCTTTATAATATGGTAAAGCAAAAAGTTCAGGCTTTATGACCGTCAGAGTCAATTCCCTTTTCTATAGCAATATACTGTCGTGCATCTTCCACACTTAAGGCCGTTTTAAAGTCCGGAAATTTTTCCATAAACAAAGCTAATCCAAAAGCCGCTGAAGGACTCATATTAACCGTGACCATAATCGTATTATTCAAACAACACAGGGTATGCAGGTAATTTAACCAGTTAAAATAGGTTTTATCTATCAGATTGATACCCTTTAAGTCATAAATCAGTCCTGAACTCCGGTTTTTTTGCAGAAAGCTGATAATTTCATCCGCATACTGCTCCGGTTTTGCAGGATTAAGACTTACGCTCGGCTCTAATAATACGCACTGTCTGGATAATAAGGTAAGATGAATACCCTGCATTATCAACCTTCACTGCTAACATTAATATTAAGATGGCGGAAAGCTTCTTTAAGGCCTTCGGACAAGGTGGCTCGGGTTACTACGTCCCCCAGATCGATATTAAGATTGGTCAGGGCTCGTGCAATATCCGGTCTTATTCCGGTAATAATGGGTGTTGCACCCATTAGCTTAATGGCTCTCATCATTTGGATAAGA
>JALTKC010000405.1 GCA_027076245.1 Gammaproteobacteria bacterium | reverse complement strand
TTACATATCCATTATTTTTCCTATAATTCTAGCCACAGCCTTGCCATCCCCATATGGATTATGAGCCTTTGACATTTTTTTATATTCTTCATCACTATTTAGAACAGATTCTACCCCATCTACAATGGCAGAAGTTTTGGTACCAACCAGTTTAACTGTGCCAGCATCAATGGCTTCAGGTCTTTCTGTTACATCCCGCATAACAAGCACCGGCTTGCCCAGGGATGGCCCTTCTTCCTGTATACCACCTGAGTCTGTCAAAATTAAATCAGATTTATCCATAAGCCACACAAATGGGGCATAATCCTGTGGCTCGATCAAATATATATTATCGATACCGCCCAAAATATTACGAACAGGTTCTTGCACATTTGGATTCAAATGTACCGGATACACAAAAAACCAGTCAGAGTACTTTTCAGCAAGTGTTTTTATTGCTGAACACAGGTCGATAAAGCCTTGACCAAAGTTTTCTCTTCTATGGCCAGTAATCAAAATCATTTTTTTATTTTTATCGGCAATATGCTGGTAAATTTGACTACCGAACAGTTTTTCCCACTCACTATCTGGATAGCTATTTACTTTATCGCGCACCATTAGTAGTGCATCAATCACTGTATTTCCAGTAACGATGATACTATCTGCTGCCACATTTTCCTTTAGTAAATTTCCCCGTGATCTCTCAGTAGGTGAAAAATGATATGACGCGATTCTACCAACCAATGCCCGATTGGCCTCTTCCGGAAAGGGCGCAGTCATATTGCCCGTTCTTAATCCTGCTTCTATGTGACCAACCTTGATCTGCTCATAAAAAGCAGCCAGCGCAGCAGAAAAACAAGTACTTGTATCACCATGCACCAAAACCAGATCAGGATTGCAACTCTTCAATACCTTTTTCATTCCGAGCAGTGTATTGGCTGTAACATCATATAAGTCCTGCCCAGGTTTCATAATATCAAGATCAAAATCCGGCGTGATTTCAAAAAGCTCAAGAACCTGATCCAACATTTTTCTGTGTTGAGCCGTAACGCAAACCATTGAGTTTACTGCTGGTGTATTTTGTAACCCCAAAACAACAGGCGCCATTTTTATGGCTTCCGGTCTGGTTCCAAATACTGAAAGTATTTTCAATGCCATTTTCACAACCTACCAGACACATCAAGCAGATAAAACGTCAGTGAACAAAAGATTGCTATGCTCACTGCAATACCCCTCGCGTATCGATTAGAATTTTCTCATTCAATTCCAGGGTTTTTATCGTTTTATATTCTTTATGGTCTACCAAGAGTAATATAATATCAGCACGGCGTATCACTTCTTCATAAGGCAACAATTCAAACTCATCATGGGATGAAAGATTTGGCTCAGATATCAGTATGTCTCCTACATTTTCTTTTATGAGTTGACGAACAATATCAACAGCAGGAGACTCCCTTAGATCATCAACGTCTGCTTTGAAAGCCAGCCCCAGACACCCAATAACAGGTTTTTTAAATCGCTCAGCCTTAGTCTTTACTTTTTGAATAACCCAGCCTGGTTTTGAATCATTAACCAGTCGTGCTGTTTTAATCAACTTAGCCTGCTGGGGAGATCGTGCCACAATAAACCAGGGATCTACCGCTATACAGTGGCCACCTACTCCCGGCCCTGGATTCAGAATATTGACACGCGGATGTCGATTGGCAAGAGAAATCAACTCCCATACATTGATTCCTTCTTCATCACAGATCAGTGACAATTCATTGGCAAAAGCGATACCCACGTCTCTTGAGGAGTTTTCGGTAAGCTTTGCCATTTCTGCCGTTCTTGAATCTGTTGATAAAACCTCTCCGCGAACAAATGAGTTATAAAACTCGACCGCTTTTTCTGTTGACAAAGGGTTTATGCCACCAACAATCCGGTCATTTTCGACCAGCTCCACAAGTATTCTGCCCGGCAGCACTCTCTCAGGACAATGGGCAACACAGACTTCTTTTTCTGTATCATGTCCATTTTCTTTTAGAATTCTTGCAACGACTTCATCAGTTGTGCCTACAGGACTGGTTGACTCCAGAATAACCAAATTACCTGGCTTGATGTAAGGCGATATCATTTCTGTTGCTGATTCAACATATGACAGATCCGGTTCGTGATCCCCTTTGAACGGGGTCGGCACAGCAATAATAAAAACATCGGACTCAACAGGTTCAATACCTGCTTTCAGGTTTCCGGCATTTACAGCCGACTTCACCATAATATCCAAATCCGGCTCAACTATGTGAATTTTCCCTTCATTGATAGTATCAACAACATGCTGAGAAACATCCACACCATGCACAGAGAAGCCTTTTGTTCCTAATAATGATGCTGTTGGCAGGCCAATATAACCCAGACCAATCACGCATATTTTTTTATTTTTCACAATATTTGACACCTCATCCATAACTCAACTGCATACCTTTCTGCTCACTGGGCTTTAAACTTTTATTTTCTATGGAAGCTCTGGAATAATTCACCTCTGCATTATCAGAGGCTCCCTATAATCTGCCATCAACTTCATCTGCAGAAAGAATATATTTAATATCATATAAAACATGATTCGGCTTACCTAAAGCATGAATACTTGCTGAGTTCATTTTTTTAAACTGATCATGTCCTACGGCTAAAATAATCGCATCATAGCTGCCCGGCTCAGGCTCCTTGATGGGTGTAATACCATATTCATACTGGGCTTCCTGTGGATCAACCCATGGATCATAAACATCAACATTAGCACCATAGGTATCCAGCTCTTCAAGCATATCGGTTACGCGGGTATTGCGTAAGTCAGGACAATTTTCCTTAAAAGTCAGCCCCATCATTAAAATCCTGGCATCTCTTATATGTATCCGTTTTTTCAGCATTAACTTAACCACCTGGGATACAACATATTCCCCCATATTATCGTTAAGACGGCGTCCTGCCAGAATCATTTCCGGGTTATAACCAATTTCCTGTGCCTTATATGTCAGATAGTAAGGATCAACACCAATACAATGACCACCAACCAGCCCCGGACGGAAAGGCAAAAAGTTCCACTTGGTTCCAGCAGCGATCAATACTTCTTCTGTATTTATATCCAGTCGATTAAAAATTAATGCCAGCTCGTTAATAAGTGCAATATTAACGTCACGCTGTGTATTCTCAATGACCTTGGCTGCTTCTGCCACACGAATACTGCTGGCTTTATGGGTGCCAGCTGTTATTACCTGCTGGTACAGTTTATCGACATAGTCAGCGACTTCAGGAGTGGAACCTGAGGTGACTTTTAAAATTGTTGAAACCCGGTGTTCTTTATCCCCCGGGTTGATACGTTCCGGACTATAGCCTGCATAAAAATCTTTGTTATACGTCAACCCGGATTGTTCTTCAATAATGGGAATACAGACCTCTTCTGTTGCACCCGGGTAAACCGTTGACTCATAAATAACCACATCGCCTTTTGATATAACACCACCCAGCATAAAGCTGGCTTTTTCCAGTGGTGACAGATCCGGTTTTTTATATTTATCTATTGGTGTAGGCACGGTAACAATGTAAACATTGCA
>JALTKC010000404.1 GCA_027076245.1 Gammaproteobacteria bacterium | reverse complement strand
CAATCCCTTTCTGCTGAGCAGCCAGTGCTGTCAGGCGATACAGTGCCCCGCTGTCAAGGTAATGCCAGTCCAGTTCCCTGGCCACCAGAGCAGATATCGTCCCTTTGCCAACCCCGCCAGGGCCGTCCAGAGTAATAACCGGTATATGTTCAGCCATGGTTTTTTACGCCTCGACCTTCAGGCCACAGGTTTGGGCCAGCTGGATAAAATCAGGGAAAGAGGTATTTACATTGGCACAGTCTTTAATGCTAATTTCACCACTGGATCGCAATGCAGCCATAGCAAAGGACATGGCAATACGATGATCACCCAGACTGTCCACGGTACCGGAGCCGAGAGTTCCGCCATTTATAATCATCCCGTCCGGGGTACCTTCACAGTCAATGCCCAGAATCTGCAGGCCGTCAACCATAGCCTGAATACGGTCACTTTCCTTAACCCGCAGTTCTTCAGCGCCGGTCAACACCGTCTGACCTTCCGCACAGGCCGCAGCTATGGCAATAGCCGGGAACTCATCAATCGCCAGAGGAACCTGATCTTCAGGGATATGAATACCTTTTAAACGGGCAGAACGAATACGAATATCCGCTACTGGCTCACCACCCACTTCCTGATTATTGGACAGGCTGATATCAGCCCCCATCAGATTAAGAATATTGATAATGCCAATACGGGTAGGATTAATCCCCACATGTTTAAGGGTCAGATCGGAGCCTTCAGCGATACTGGCACCCACCATAAAAAAAGCTGCCGAGGAAATGTCAGAAGGCACATCAATATTACAGGCGGTCAGTTTGCCGCCACCTTCCAGACAGATAGTGCTGCGTTGCTCATCCAGTTTTTTAATATCCAGGGTATAACCAAAGCCCTGTAACATCCGCTCAGTATGATCCCGGGTAGGCGCCGGTTCCGTCACACAGGTATGGCCTTGAGCATACAGTCCAGCCAGCAGTACACAGGATTTAACCTGGGCACTGGCCATGGGCAGTTCATAATCAATGGCTTTAAGCCTGGAATTTTTACTGCTTTTAATATGTAAGGGTGCAGTGCCTTTTTCAGTGGCCTCAATAACACCGCCCATTTGCTGTATGGGATCAATGACCCGTTTCATAGGTCTGGAAGACAGAGAGTCATCACCCGTCAGGGTAATATCAAAACCCTGGCTGGCCAGCAAACCTGTCAGCAAACGCATGGAGGTACCGGAATTGCCTAAATCAAGCGGTTCAGCAGGCGGTTTCAGGCCATGCATGCCCACCCCATGAATAATAATTTTGCCGTTCTCATCTGGCCCCTGAATATCAACACCCATAGCTTTAAAGGCTTTTAAGGTGGCCAGAGAGTCTTCTCCCTGTAAAAAGCCGGTAATGGTTACCGTACCCTCACTTAAAGAACCCAGCATAATAGAACGATGGGAAATGGATTTATCACCGGGGACACGGATTTCACCGCTTAAATTCCCACCGGGTCGGGCAATAAAGGTAATGGATTGATCAGAGGACATAAACAGGCCTTAAAAAGCTAAATTCTGGATCCGACAAGTTTACGAAAAAATGGGATAAGTGCAAGAATTATTTGGAAATTTAATCCAGTTTCAGAATAAAAGTTTTCCATTGCTCAAATAAACTATTATCCACCGCCGCAATAATATTCCTTGAACACATAGATAACTCAAAAACCGGTTCATTCTCTAATGTACTGGCAACACAACCGGCTTCCTGGGCAATAAGTAATCCGGCGGCATAGTCCCATAGCATGTGTTTACCATGTAAATATACCTGACATCGGCCAGCGGCCAGCCAGCACCATTCCAGTGCTGCGGCACCAAAGCTGCGTTGGGAATGAAACGGGGAATCAATTATCAGACGCATACTTAGCTCGGTCTCAAGGCGTTTGTGATCAATAATGGCAATACATTGGTGTAGATTTTCAGGTGGATTAGCGATACACAGTGGCATATCATTGAGCTTTGCCCCCTGTCCTTTTATTGCGGTATAACATTCGTCCAGAACCGGATCATAGACTATACCCAACTGGGTTTCCCCATTGATAATAAGAGCAAGGGAAATAGCAAAAAAAGGCAGGCCATTGGCAAAGTTGGAGGTACCGTCCAGCGGATCCAGACACCAGAATCCAGGGTGGTCAGCGGAAAAAAAATGTTTTTTTTCCCGGTCAGACAGTTCTTCGGCAAAAAAATCATATTCGGGATAATAAGTTTTTAACTTTTTCTGTAGTTCGGACTGAACGGCTATATCGGCCTGAGTTACCAGCGATCCATCTGCCTTGGAGCTGACCTGTGTCTGGCTAAAATAAGGCATTAAGCAAGTTTGAGCGGTTTGCCTGATCAATTGTATAACCATTTGCTCAATTTTATTTATTTTCATAAATCCGCCTTGGTTTATTACAGAATACATCTAAGTTTTAAGTGTTCCTGGGAGTGCGGGCATCTTGCCCGCATAATACGGGCTATATTCATACCCATTGACGCGGGCAGGATGCCGCTCTCCCAGGTTAATAAAACAAAGTTTTAATTTTTTCGGGTAAAGTCATCCCGGCTTTGTTTGGCACGGGTAAACAATGCTTTTAAAGTTTGCGCGTCACTTTGTTCAAGAGCTGTGCGTAGTTTGGCTAGATCCTGGGTAAAATGATCCAGATGTTCCAGTAATGCCTCTTTATTAGCCAGACAGATATCCTGCCACATATCCGGATCACTGGAAGCAATGCGGGTAAAGTCCCGGAAGCCGCCGGCGGCATTGTCAAATATTTCCTGTTTTTCATCTAAAGTAGTGAGCGTATTGACCAGAGAAAAAGCGAGCAGATGGGGTAAGTGACTGGTGGCCGCAAGCACCATATCATGATGATGAGGTTCCATTAAAATAACTTCCGCCCCGGCAGCCTGCCAGAGTTCGGTTACAGTATTTAATGCATCCTTACTGGTTTCCGCTAAAGGCGTCAGAATAACACGGTGATCGTTAAACAGGGTGTCAAATGAGGCCTCTACCCCGCTGTTTTCTGTTCCGGCAATGGGGTGTCCCGGTACAAAATTAGGCGGTACCTGACCAAAAACCGATTCAGCCGACCTGATAACAGAAACCTTGGTACTACCGCCGTCAGTAATAATAACGTTGTCTTTAGCCGCCCCCTTTATTTGTTCCAGAACGGCCTTAAAACTGCCTACCGGTGTAGCAATAAAAATTACATCCGCATCTTTAACCGCTGTTTTTATATCCTGTGAATAGTCATCAATAACATCCAGTTGTACGGCTTTTTCCAGATTCTCTTTTTGACGACCACAGCCGGTAATATGTTTGACCAGACCCGCTTTTCTTACCGCCCGGGCAAAGGAGCCACCTATTAAACCAACGCCGATAATGGTAAGTTTGTTTATTTTAAACCCTGGATTGGTCATTGGATTCCTTATTACTGATTGAATATTATTGATAAGGCATCCAGAACCCGGTTATTTTCTTCGGCATTGCCTATGGAGATTCTCAGATATTCAGGCATCTGATAATTGGCTACCGGGCGGACAATAACCCCTTTATATAATAACTGTTCGTAAATATCTGCAGAGTTTGGACCGGTCTTAACAC
>JALTKC010000403.1 GCA_027076245.1 Gammaproteobacteria bacterium | reverse complement strand
GCGCATGAGCCGGGAACTGGGCGGAGCTAAAATCTACCTAAAACGTGAAGATTTAAATCATACCGGTGCTCATAAAGTTAATAATACCGTTGGTCAGATGCTGCTGGCCAAACGCATGGGTAAAACCCGAATTATTGCTGAAACCGGTGCCGGACAGCATGGCGTGGCAACAGCCACTGTGGCAGCACGTTTAGGACTGGAATGTGTTGTTTACATGGGAGCAGAGGACATTCAGCGTCAGGCGCTTAATGTCTATCGTATGAAACTGCTGGGAGCTCGGGTAGTGTCCGTTGAATCCGGTTCCAGAACCCTGAAAGATGCGCTCAATGAAGCCATGCGCGACTGGGTAACTAATATTGATAAAACCTTTTATATTATTGGTACTGCCGCCGGCCCTCATCCTTATCCGGCACTGGTACGGGATTTTCAGGCCATAATTGGCCGTGAAGCCAAACAGCAGTGTATGCAGCATGAAGGCCGACTGCCTGATGCACTGGTGGCCTGCATTGGCGGCGGTTCTAATGCTATTGGTCTGTTTTATCCTTTTGTGGATGATCAGGAAGTGTCCATGTACGGTGTAGAAGCAGCCGGTCATGGTCTGGAAACCGGTGAACACGCCGCTCCTTTATGTGCCGGAAAACCCGGCGTACTGCATGGTAACCGCACCTATCTTATGGAAGATAAACACGGTCAGATCATTCCAACCCATTCAGTTTCTGCCGGTCTGGATTACCCTGGTGTCGGCCCTGAACATGCCTGGCTGAAAGATATCGGTCGGGCGAATTATGTATCTGTAACCGATGAAGAAGCGCTTGAGGCTTTCCATGAATTAACGAAGGTGGAAGGCATTATGCCGGCTCTGGAATCCAGTCATGCCATTGCCTATGTTAAAAAACTGGCACCGACCATGGATAAGGATCAAATTATTGTGGCGAATTTATCAGGGCGTGGCGATAAAGATATTCATACCGTGGCAACTATTGATGGTATTGAATTTTAGACTGGAACTGTTTAAAGAGCATTAGATTAAAGAGCATTAGCATGAGTCGTATAAAAGGCTGTTTTGAACAGCTTAAAAAACAAAATAAAAAAGCCCTGATCCCTTATGTGGCGGCAGGCGACCCTAATCCGGATATTACTGTGGATTTAATGCATGCCATGGTGGATAGTGGAGCGGATATTATTGAACTGGGCGTGCCTTTTTCTGATCCCATGGCCGATGGTCCGGTGATCCAGAAAGCCAGTGAACGCGCTCTGGTTTACGGTACTTCTCTGACTGATGTGCTGGCCATGATAAAATCGTTCAGGGAAAAGAATAACACTACTCCAGTCGTATTAATGGGCTACCTTAACCCTATTGAAATTATGGGTTATGAACGCTTTGCCAAAGCTGCTCAGGAGGCGGGTGTTGATGGTGTACTGACGGTGGACATTCCACCAGAAGAAGCAGAAGATTATGTTCCGGCCTTAAAAGCACATGATCTGGATCCGGTTTTCCTACTGTCGCCGACTACCACCCGTGAGCGTATGCAGCATATCTGCCAGTATGCCAGTGGTTTTATTTATTATGTTTCTGTAAAAGGGGTAACCGGTACTTCTGCTCTGGATACGGATGAAGTGGCAACCCGACTGAAAATTATTAATGAAGTGACTAAACTGCCGGTGGGTGTCGGGTTTGGAATTAAAAATGCGGAAACGGCTGCGGCCATCGGTAAGGTTTCCGAGGCCGTAGTGGTCGGTAGTGCTCTGGTCAATCTGGTGGAACAGAATGCTCATAATGCCGACGGCAATGAAAAAATTATTAAAGACATCTCTCAGGTTTTATCATCCATGCGTAATGCACTGGATGCCTGATTATACATATAATGTAACTGAACAGATTTATTCAAGGTTACATTGATCTGGAAAAGACAATCTGGAATAGACTATGAATTGGTTTACACGCTTATTACCGTCCATCAGTACAGACGGTGCTTCTAAAAAAGCCGTACCGGAAGGTTTATGGGACAAATGTCCGGCCTGCAGTGCGGTATTATATCGGGTGGAACTGGAACGCAATCAGGAAGTTTGCCCTAAATGTAATCATCATATGCGAATTGGTGCCCGTAAACGTTTAATGAACCTGTTTGACGAGGGTTCAACCACTGAATTGTTTGCCAATCTTGAACCGGATGATGTATTAAAATTTAAGGACTCTAAAAAATACAAGGACAGGATCACCGCTTCCCAGAAGGCTACGGGAGAAAAAGACTCTTTGATTGCCATGGAAGGTAAAATTAATGAGTTTCCACTGGTGGCCGCGGCTTTTGAATTTAAATTTATGGGTGGTTCCATGGGCTCTGTGGTGGGTGAAAAGTTTGTCCGCTGCGTTAATCACTGTCTGGATAATGATTTGCCTTTTGTCTGCTTCTCTGCCAGCGGCGGGGCACGTATGCAGGAAGCTCTGTTTTCCCTGATGCAGATGGCTAAAACCAGTGCCGCACTGGGTAAACTGCGCCGCCGGGGGCTGCCTTTTGTCTCGGTGATGACCGATCCCACCATGGGTGGAGTATCCGCCAGTTTTGCCATGCTGGGCGATATTAATATGGCCGAGCCCAAAGCCCTGATAGGTTTTGCCGGTCCCAGGGTTATTGAACAGACTGTAAGAGAAAAGCTGCCGGAAGGGTTTCAGCGCAGTGAATTTCTGCTTGAGCATGGCGCAGTGGACATGATTGTTACCCGTCATGATATGGGCAAAACCCTGGTGAATGTCCTGTCCATGTTAATGAACAAGGGTGTCTGACTCTGGTTTGTCTGTTTCAGGTTTGCCTGATTCGGGTTTGAAATTGCCCTCTGATCCTGCCAGTTTTACTCAACTGCAGCAATGGCTGGACTGGCAGGAAAACCTGCACCCGTCAGAAATTGAGCTGGGGCTGCAACGCCTCAAACAGGTGCTTTATCGCCTGTATCCGCAATTTAGTTTGCCTGCCCGGCAGACTGTGGATATGCCTTATACAGTAATTACTATTGCCGGAACCAATGGTAAAGGCTCGACAGTGGCCATGCTGGAGTCGATACTGACTCAGGCCGGTTATACGATCGGCACATACACTTCCCCACATCTTCAGCAATACAACGAACGGATCCGCATCAACAAAATACCTGTTGATGATCAACTGATTTGTGATGCATTCAGCCGTATCAATAAACACCGTGATAATGTTTCCCTGACCTATTTTGAATTTGGCACTCTGGCTGCTATTGAGATATTTTACCGTCAGCAATGTGATATTGTTATTCTGGAAGTAGGACTGGGCGGTCGACTGGATGCGGTTAATGCGGTTGAACCGGACATAGCTTTTGTTTCAACCGTGGATTTTGACCATCAGGACTGGCTGGGTGATGATCTGGACAGTATTGCTCTGGAAAAAGCTGGTATTTATCGAAACAACAGGCCAGCCATCTACGGTGATGAGCCGTTAATTTCCAGTATTGCTGAAAAAGTAACGGGAGAAGCACTGGAGTTTTACCAGTTTGCTAAGGATTATAACTATCGGCTCAGGGAGCAGCAGTGGGACTGGCTGCCTGCTGACGGCAGTCCGTTTGAGGCTTACTATAACCTGCCTTTACCTGCTCT
>JALTKC010000402.1 GCA_027076245.1 Gammaproteobacteria bacterium | reverse complement strand
ACGGCTCTGGGCTTATCACACTATAAACACTCTGCAGTCACAGATTGATAATTTTGGTGAAGATGCGGATTATAAGGACAATAAACAGGCCATTATTGATATTGCCAGAGAGTTCTCACTGGTCACTAATTATACCTCTATGATTGTACTGGAAGAACAGCAATTCAAAACTTACAACATTGCCCGGAACAATCAGCAAAGGGTCAATACTGAAAATCAGGCCAGAGCCCGCCGTACTCAGCAGGCACCTGTAAGCCGCAGGGTCGATCAGAACCAGCCAATGTTTACCGACAACCGTTCTTATGTAGGTGGTAACGGTGGAGGTGCCCTGGACTTATGGAGTCTGTTATTGCTGTTACCTTTACTGGTATTTTTTAGAAAGCCCGGTTTGCAGCATTAACTCTCTTAGCCTCCCGTGAGTACGGGCAGAATACCCGTACTCACGGAAAAAACAGGAAATAAAAAATGCAGTTTCTAAAAAATTACAGAATAACCATGAGTCTGTCACTGTTTATGGCATTAGTGTATTTTATTCTGGGCCCCGCACCAGACACTTTATATTTTAATGCCGAAAAAATAATACAGGGTGAACTATGGCGTTATATTACCGGCCATCTGGTACATTCAGATATTCAACATTTACTATTAAACCTGACGGCTTTTATTATTTTATCCGCACTGATCGAAACACACAGCCGCCTACAGCTTTTTACTGCTTTGATCATCGGTATTATTTTTATCAATTTTTATCTCTTCAATAGCAATGAAATTAACAATTATGCCGGACTGTCCGGAGTATTAAATACCCTGCTGGTTATAACTCTTTACCAGCAGAGGAAGCTACATACTAAGCCGTTGTCTCTAACAGGCTATCTTACCGCCAGTATCTATTTAATCAGTGCCGCCAAAATAATTTATGAACTTTACACCCAGGACAGTCTGTTTTTACACACACTCTGGCCATCCCTGCCCCAGGCTCATCTGGCCGGTTTTATAGCCGGTCATATTTTGGTACTGTTAATTCATTCTGCCAATTGCACAAGCCAGTCCACTGCTTGCTGAGTACCCGTGTTTAAAATGGCTGGTTTGTTAACAGAATCTTTCACACTGTGGGCCAGTTTTTGAATGACAGATTCTTCAATTCCGTGATTTAATTCAGTTTTTGATATTTCTGTTATGCAGACATAGTCCCTTAACCATTGCAGCAGGTATGGTTCTTCCGGCCAGTCGGGTCGGCCAACATAAAATACCGGTTTTCTGCCAAAGGCCGCTTCTGCAAACAGGCCGTAACCCGGCTTGGTAATAAGCACATCGACTGACTGCAAAATATCAGTAAAGCTCATTGAGATATCCTGCATACTGTGCAGCCAGTTTTTCCCGCTGCATTTTAATGACTCACCGGATGCACCTGGTCTGTCCTGCAGGATAATATGAACATTTTGATAGTCCGGCCAATTTTCCAGAGATATCTGACTATCTATACCGCCCAAAGTCAGCAGCACAAGAATGGTTTTATCCGTTTGTTCCACAACAAGTTCATCCAGTAAACGCTTTCTTGAGTTTTTACCGGTGGTGACCAGAGGCTGAATGGTTTGACTATTGGCTAACCAGGGCATAGGCATGGATGGTTGAGGTTTTAAAAAAACATTGGCCTGACTATACGCATGACGCATAAGAGCCATATAGTCTTCCATTTCTTTATCCTGCTTAAAATAGCCGGATAAAATATCAACCCAGTTCAGAGAACAGAGAGCAAGCGTTTTAATGCCCAGCTTTTGAGCCGCAAGCAAAGGCAGATAAGGTATGTCGGCCACGAGCAGATCAACCTTATTGTTTCGCAGAATAGTAAGCTGCTTCTGAAAGTTTTCTTCCCAGTGATTATGAAAAGTCCGATAGGCCAGCCGGGTGGCTTCTGTTTTAACCGTAACCGCATCATCCATTAACAGCCCCACATCACCATCAAACGCTATGTGCTTGAAGGGCACCTTAATTCGTGCAGACAGAATTGCAGAAGGCAGTGCTGTTTGTATGAATACGGTATATTCAGGATAAGCCTGTTTTAAGGCATTAATAACCGGGGCAGTCTGAGAGAGGTGGCCATAGCCATGACTGGAAACAGCAAAGAGAATATGTTTAGGCATCCCAGGCATCTTCAGCCAGATCTTCCCCATAGTAATGGGTAATTTCTTCGTCTTTTTTAATTTTTTTTAGTGCCATAACGGTAAAGTCATCATAATAGGCCGCATTGGGTTTATTGCTGTGGTTGATGTATTTAAAATCATCCAGTACACGGTAGCCCTGATCTTCCTCTACCCACAGAACATACATACCATCTTTTTTGGCCGGTTTATGTTTAAACTCGCCAATAAGTTCACCCTTTTTAATGTCTCTGGAGGCAAACAGGCCTTTGCCGTGAATGTCGCTGTCTTTTACATAAACCGGTGGTTTAGTCTTTTTGATCTTCTCTTTTTTCATAGTTTTTGTGTCTTTTTATACGATTAATTCATCTTCAGTTTTTTTCAGCAATAAAAGTAGCCCGTAAAGGTGCAGGATAGCCTTCTATGGTTTTATTATGATCTTCCGGATCCAGAAAGGTTTGCAGAGAATCATAAGGCATCCATTCAGTAGTACGCTGCTCCTCAACCGAGGTCTGGTTAATATCCACGACCTTAATATTAATAAATCCACAACGCTGCAACCACTGGGTTAAAGTCGGTACACTGGGCAGAAACCAGACATTGCGCATTTTGGCATAACGATTATCCGGTACCAGAGCTTCTCTTTCTGCACCTTCTATAATGAGTGTTTCCAGAACCAGTTCACCGCCTTTACGCAGAGCACTTTTTAACTGTAATAAGTGATCAATCGGTGAACGACGGTGATACAGTACCCCCATGGAAAAGACCGTATCAAAAGCATTTAAATCCTTTGGCACACCTTCTATTCCCATAGGCAAAAGATATACCGGACGGGAGCCAGTAAAATGCTTAATGGCCTGAAACTGCATCCAGAATAACCAGGACGGGTCAATACCAATAACCAGCCGGGCACCCTCACCAAACATGCGCCAGCAATGATAGCCATTACCACAGCCCACATCCAGAATGGAGCGATTTTTTAAGGGGGACAGGTATTCCCTTATCCGCTGCCATTTCCAGTCTGAATGCCACTCGGTATTAATTAGCAGCTCATTGATCCTATAGGGGCCTTTACGCCAGGGGGATAATTGTTTCAGGCTTTGCTCAAGCTGAAACATATCAATATTGTTGCAGGTGATGTGCAGATCATCTGAATTAAAATCAACGCTGATCGTTTGACACTCAGGCAGTTGCGCAAGAGCCAGCTGCCAGCGGGGGTAATCGCCATGAGTGTCCGCGGTCAATGTTTTAAGCTGTTCCGGCAAAACCTGCGCCCAGGATTCAAGGGGAGTATCCTGCATGTCCGCATAAAGAGTTGTATATAAAGAATTCAAGTCCGGCATGTTATTTACTTAACGGCAATCAGAGAAGCAAAATTAAAACACTGAAACCACTGTTCAGTTTGTTTAAAACCCGCCTTCCGTAAACGGCTTTTATGTTGTTCCAGGGTTTCCGGCAACAGGACATTTTCCAGTGCCTGGCGTTTCTGG
>JALTKC010000401.1 GCA_027076245.1 Gammaproteobacteria bacterium | reverse complement strand
CAAAACCCCGGAATCATCACAATAATGGCCTTTTCTGTGAATGATTTAATATTTTCAAGCTCTTAAACTTGATTTGTAGAAATTACCTGACTATTATGCCTGTTATAGAACTAAAATAACGTCTCAGTACAATATACGCGGCAGGTACATAATACCGATGTGTAATATAAGCAGCCGCTCAATTTTCTGAGAAGTGACTAAATAATTATAAAGTGGGGATTACCATGAAAACGCTTGTTAAAACCACCCTCAGCGCTGCCCTGTTGAGCCTGCTCATTACTCTGGCACCCAACAGCTTTGCTGCCGGATATTATGATGAAAGCTACCAGGACCGGGAAGCTGATATGATTGCGGATCTGGTTCTGGCTCGTCCTCTGGGGCTGGTTGGTTCTGTTATCGGTGGTGCCCTGCATGGGGTTGGCCTGCTGTTCAGTGTCCCCGGCGAAAACTTTAGTGAATCCGCTGAAGTTATGGTGGAAGCACCACTGAACTATACCTTTAACCGTCCCCTGGGCCATTTCCCTGAAGACGAAGACAGATAATCTGATTCATATGGGTACAAACAGAAGCGTATTGACCATTAACCCGGTGCGTTTCTGTTTATAACACCTGTACCAGTCACTTTTTTATATTAAAGTCTGTGTAACATGCCTGAACTCCCCGAAGTTGAAACCACCTTACGGGGTGTTTCCGCACATATTCTTAATACTGAAATCCTGCAGGTTAATATCCGCAACCCGAACCTGCGCTGGCCGATTCCCGCTCAACTGCCCCGGTTTCTTGAACAACAGCAATTTATCCTGCTGCAGCGTCGTGCCAAATACCTGTTACTGCGCACTGTACACGGCACCCTGATTATTCACCTGGGTATGTCCGGCAGCCTGCGCATTGTTCCCCATAATACTCCTTATGAGAAACATGAGCATTTTGAACTGTGCTTTGCCAATGGCAAGGCTCTGCGCCTGACCGATCCACGCCGTTTTGGTGCTGTATTGTGGACTGAAGAGGCTGTTGAAAAACACGCCTTACTGGCCCACCTGGGTCCTGAACCCTTATCCCCGAAATTTAATGCCGAATATTTATATACCCTGTCCAGGGGCCGCAAGGTCAATATCAAACAGTTTATAATGGACAGTAAAGTGGTGGTCGGCATTGGTAATATTTATGCCAATGAAGCGCTGTTTGCCAGCGGTATTAACCCAAAACGGGCAGCCGGAAGGATCAGCAGGAGCCGTTATGAGCAACTCTGCCGGAATGCCCGGAAAATTCTTGAAGAGGCTATCCGCCAGGGCGGTACAACACTTAAAGACTTTACCGGCGGTGACGGTAAACCAGGCTATTTCAAACAGGAATTACAGGTTTATGGGCGCAAAAACCAGCCCTGTTACCAGTGCGGCCATGCTTTGAAAGAAATTCGTCTGAATAACCGCAGTACGGTTTATTGTTCCCATTGCCAGAAGTAAGCTTCTGGGAGCGTGGGCATCCTGCCCACGGCAACAGACCTGTTCGTTATTTTTGATGCGGGCAGGATGCCCGCACTCCCAGGTTAAGCTGTACTTATGAGTTGAATCTAAAACTATGTTTTTAACTGTGCTTTCAGGAGCGCATTTTCCTCCTCAAGCTGTTTGATTTTTTCACTTTGTTCCTGGGCATTATCTTCCAGCCCGGTAATACAGTTCATCAGCTCCTTGCTTTCCTGGGCAAAGCGGGCAATCATTTCATCCCGCTCCTTCTGAGACAGTCCGGTATCGGCCTGTGGCTCTGCTCCTGTTCCACCCTGCTGTTCCAGCTGTTTTTCCAGGCGGGTGATTTCAGCCGTTAATGTCTGTATCTCCATATCCATGGTTTCAATACACAGTTCAGCATCTTTTAGCTGACGGGCATAAGTATCTACTCCAGCCTGTAATGTCTGCGGATCAGCTGGAGCGCCATCTTTTGCAGACAGATTACTCTGTAATTTCCAGATTTCTTCAAACTGCTGGGCAATTTTGCTTTTAAGACGGTTAATTTCATCTTTGCGTTCACTGATCAGCACATCACTATAATCCATACTGTCGGTCACGCTTTGATGATGCTGCTCTTTATCCATACCCAGCAACTGTCCCATGCCGATATAGTGTGTTTTGTTTTTCTCGATAATGGCCATAATGGCGGCCGAGTTTTCACTGCTGTCTGCAAGTTCCGCAATGTTCTGGTTAAGCTGTTCTATTTCGGCAATCTGATCCGCCATGTTTTTCTGTAAATTAAAATACAGTTGTTTAAATTGCTCAAGATTCTCTATTCGCTGCTGTAAATCTTCTGATGGTTCTGCTTCAGCAGAATCCGGGGAGGTATTCTGTGCTGCCAGAGCTGGCTGCAGAAAGTTCTGAATCAGGGGCATCAGTTCATTTTTAATTTTATCCCAGGCTGCTTCCGGTTCATTACTGTTCTCCAGAGCCGTCAGTTCGGCACTGAGCATCTGAAATCCGGTAATCAGGATAAACTGTTCAATAGAAGGTTTAGATTCCAGACCTTGTTCCAGTGAGTCATTAATTTCTGCTCCAGCCTGCTGCTGATATTCTGACCGGACATGGTCAATCATGCCCCGGATTAATTCCTGCACTCTTTCCTGGGACTGCTGTTCCTCATGTTCTTTTATTTTTTTCTTAAGCTTTTTTATCAGCTCTTTCAGATAGAGAGAGTATTCCCTAAGGTTTTTTCGATCTCGCAGTACAAAGACAATGACAGCCACCAGCGCACCTATCAGTACCAGGGTGATTTCCCCAATCAGGGTCCAGTAAGCCGGAGGTATGCCCATTTCGTGTAATGTCTCATTATTATCAGGAGGGTATTAAATTAAGAATAGTCAAGCATAGACGGTTATTCAAGCCCACGAATTTGTCTAAACTATCTTTATTAGCTGATTTTGTATATGATTTCTGTTCCTTTTAGTTTGCAAGTGGTAAAGCATTAAGATGTTTGATGAGGTTAAGGAATATTACGGCAAAATTCTGCAGTCTTCTGGTGATTTAAAAACCGATGCCTGCTGTACCGATAGCGATTTGCCGGTTCATATAAAACAGGCTATGAGCAAAATCCATCCTGAAGTAGCAGCCCGCTATTACGGTTGTGGTCTGGTTCGTCCCCAGCAGCTGGAAGGTATGAGAATCCTGGATCTGGGCAGCGGTTCCGGCCGTGACTGTTATATTCTGGCACAGCTGGTGGGTGAGAATGGTTTTGTACTGGGTGTGGATATGACCAATGAGCAGTTGACGGTTGCCAATCAGTATATTGATTACCACACTAAAGCCTTTGGCTATAAAAAACCCAATGTGGCCTTTAAAAAAGGCTATATTGAACGTCTGGATGAACTGCAGCTGGAAGACAATAGCTTTGATATTATTGTATCCAATTGTGTCATTAATTTATCCCCGGATAAGGAATCGGTATTAAAAGAAGCCTGGCGGGTATTAAAACCCGGCGGCGAGCTTTATTTTTCAGACGTGTACAGTGATAAACGTGTGCCTGAACACCTGATTAAGGATCCGATCCTCTACGGCGAATGCCTGAGCGGAGCTCTTTACTGGAATGATTTTCAAAACCTGGCTAAAAAATGCGGTTTTCTGGATCCCCGGCTGGTGGAAGACCGGCCCCT
>JALTKC010000400.1 GCA_027076245.1 Gammaproteobacteria bacterium | reverse complement strand
CATAGCGCCGATAACCACTGCCGAACTGTCTGCATAAAGTCCCAGACTGGCCAGCAATGTGCTTAACAGCATTAAGGAAATATACAGGGAATTGATACGGGCATCTTCCCGTAACTGTAAAAACAGATCCTTAAATCGTTCTTCAGAAGCCACTGAAAAAAACGGCAGTTTTTTATCAATATACTTATTCAGTTCTTTTTTATCTGGAAGATTGTCGGTACGAATGGTTTCCCTGTCTGCATTAACAATGGGGTTAAGCTCCCAGAACCTGTCCGAGGCATTGATACTGAGGGCATTTTTTAATATTTTAAAATGCAGCGGACAGTCTATTGTTTTCAGATCATCCAGTTTAGCTCTCGGCGCTACCTGATTAAAACTCTCACATTCCAGTTTAATTTCACTGCTCTGAATATTAGCCACCGCCCTGGGCAGGCTGTTGTCTCTGTTAAGGTGAAATATCAGTGAAATCAGGAACAGAAAATATTCCACCACGGAAAAAGGTGATACTATCATCATGGACAGCATATCCGAGCGCATGGAACTTTTCTGCTGTATGGCACGTGTCAGACGGCTGCCGCGATTCTGATTGACTATAAATATACCATTTGCAACCGTAGTGATGCTCTTGCCATTTTTTGTTTCAATACGGATTTTATTTTTTGACAGGCAAAAAAACTGCTTTAAACCCAATACCATATTTTTAAAAAAGGCACCGGCTGACGCATCTGAATGCCAGGCTTCCAGTAAGGGGATTTCACCGATAACCGCCTTAAACTGAAACAGCTGACCATTACATTGCTGCAGGTTGACAGGTTTGACATCATCCCGTAAAGCAATCTCGATATTTTCTTCATCAGAAGCGGGCAGTTGCCAGGCATGACGCAGAATACGCTGTTCCGCTAAAGGTAAAAAGGCCAGACTGCAGGGCTTGTCTGTAGTTTGAAGTGACTGCTTATAGGCAAAAGCCAGCATCTGGTCAATAAACTCCATACTGCCCGAAACCAGAAGATGGTTTGAAAATTTCAGATAATCCTGAGGGCTGGAGAGAAACGACTGTTTTTCAACTGCTCTTATCTGCGTACCAAATGGATTACCGGAGACCGCTTCTATCAGGTGTTCAGAATGCTCATCATAAATAAACAGAGCCTCAGACATATAGTCCATAATAAACCTTGTGCTTGAACCTAAATAAACCCCTCCCTGCATCATAACACATAAAAAAGCCGGCAATGAATGGCTCACTACCGGCTTTTTCCTGGGAGCGTGGGCATCTTGCCCACGTCAATAAATGTACATTAACTAACCCCCTAACAGCCCCAGAATCTGTTTAGAGGAGAAGTTGGCCTGTGCCTGCAGGGCGGTTCCTGCATCTTTTAATAGTAAGTCCCGATTTCGTTCACTGACGGTTTTAGCATAGTCCGTATCCAGTATCCGACTTCTGGACGCTTCCAGATTTTCTTCCTTATTAAGCAGATTACGGCCTATACTTTCAAAACGATTCATGGTGGCCCCCAGTTCTGCCCGGTAACTGTTTACCCGCGACATGGAGCTGTCCAGGGGATCCAGTGCTGAGCTGGCTCCGGACCGGGTTGAAATATCGGCAGTAAAAAAACCACTGTCTGTTAGCTGGCTCTGCAAATCAGCCGTTCGCACAGTGACCTGATCGCCGGCATTGGCATCCACCTGAAACTGTAACTGAGCATCCTGATCAAGCAGTTTCTGGCCATTAAATTCGGCTGAACCGGTCATGCGTTTAACTTCATCCTGCACCATGGCAAATTCACTCTGCAGGGCTGCCCGGTCGGTATCACTTAAACTGCCATTGGCACTCTGCATGGCCAGTTCCCGCCCGCGCTGCATTAAATCCGTCATCTGTGAAGTGTAGCCGTCTGCGGTCTGTGCCAGAGAAATACCATCATTAACATTGCTAAAAGCCTGATTAGCGCCCATGATCTGTGAGGCAAAACGCTCAACAATGGCCATTCCGGCGGCATTATCCCTGGCGCTGTTAATATTTTTACCCGATGCCAGACGTTGAAAAGTGGTTTGCAGGCGATTATCGGCCTGATTCAGATAGCGCCCAATGGAATTAGAACCATTAATGCCTATACCCATAACGTTCTCCTGCAAAAATTGAGTCTCTGCCTCAAAGTATGGCTGTTATCGGCCAAATTACCAGAAACTTGAGCAAAAAACGTACAGATTTTCATATCAGCCGTTTATAAATATTTTTGCGCAGTATTTTTCACCGCGCTATTTGCTTATAATGAACCTGCTTACAATAAACCTTTAACAGGTTTTGTATAAATACGGAATATTGACCGCTTTTCAGGAAATTTACCATGCTTTTTCATACTTTATATCAAAGCAATAAATTTATTATCAGCCTGCTGCTGATGGTACTGCTTACAGCCTGCTCTTCATCTGTAACAACAGTTAGCAGCCTGTTAGGAGCCCGTATCAGGTATGATCATGCCCAAAACTTTGAGGCGATGCAAAAATACAATTTTAACCCCGCCCCTGATACTGTTAAAAATAACCCTGATTACCGTTTTATTCAAAGTGTCGGTGCCACACTGGCAATTGAAAATACCATGGCGGCCAAAAAAATTCGCAAGGAACGCCATGCCCTGCCCGATTTCCGGGTTAATTATTATTTTGTCGGAGAAAATGGCATTAATGTTGGTCAGCTTAATGAACTGTACAGCTATAATCTGGGCCTGGCCTGGGATGATAAATACGGCAGCGGTGCCGGTATTGCCAATACCAGCCATAAATTTTCTGCCGATACGTTTATTATTGATCTGGTATCCCCGGAAGGTAATCGTCTGATCTGGCGCGGTTCCGTACCCACCAGTATTGATAGGGATAATAGTCAGGATAAAAACCAGGAATTAATCAATAAAGCTGTGGCCGTTATTCTGGACTCATTCCCGCCGGAAAACTTCTTTAAATCACTGAAAGATGCGGTGCCTGAGTAATGTTTCCAGGCAATTTATTCACTTTCTGAAAACATTTAGTGGGTGGCTACTAATTACTGCTTACTGCACATTTTAGGCCGCAACCTTCAAATCGATATGCAACCCCAGTCTATGGGCAAAGTTAACCAGTGTATCCAGACGAAAATCTTCAATTTTACCTTTTAATAGAGCTCTCACACGGGGTTGGGTAATTTCCAATAGTCTGGCTGCTTCTGTTTGATTGATATTCCGGCTTTTAATATTTCTGGTAATTGCCATTAAGAGGGTGGAACGGAGCTTCATATTTTCAGCCATAACAGGATCATCTTCCAGGGCATCCCAGACGTTGTCAAAACTTTGTAAGTTACTCATTTATTTCGCTCCTTTATGATGATTCTGGTTGTTCCATGCGTTAATGAGTGAGATTTTGTCCAAAGTAGAACATAGTCTGCTCATCAGGGCTATGCTGCATCAATATTTAACTTTTCTACCTGTTTTAAATCAACCTTATTTTTTGCATGCCACAAATCATATAAATCCTGCATTGCAAGCCAGCTCTCTGGTGTGCGCCCCAGTGTTTTTGATAAACGTAATGCCATTTCAGGTGAAATATTACTTTCCTTATTTACCAGACGATTAAACGTGGAAGGAGAGACTTTTAGTTTTTCTGCAACT
>JALTKC010000399.1 GCA_027076245.1 Gammaproteobacteria bacterium | reverse complement strand
GTCTTCGCCCAGCAGATCGGTTTCGGCCATCTGGCCAATGGCTTCTATTACCATTTCGGCTTCAAATAGCTGTTCGTCGGACTCATCGTACTGGGGAGCGAAGCGGCCGTCGTCATCGAACACGGAGATGACTTTCCAGGTTCTTAAACCTTTTATTTTACCGTTTTCCAGCATGACTTCCTGTGGGCCGCGTGATGGAATAATGGTGATACCTTCTTCCAGTGCTTCCTTGATTTCTACATCATCAGCGGGGAAATTTTCCATGGCATCAATGGCGGTAATGGTCATATTGACTTCACCATTTTGCTGTTTCTGATAACGTGCCAGGGAACGGCCAATATCCATGGCCACATTACCGCCGCCAATCACCACCGCAGAACGGGGGACTTTAAAGCCCGGCTCTTTTTCTGCTTTTGCATCATCCCGCACACTGCCGATTTTGCGCAGCAGTTCTACGGCACTGTGGACATCTTTATGATCGGAACCGGGAATACGGGTGGATCGACCTGATTGCAGACCAATGGCCAGGATAACGGCATCATAGTCTTTATGCAGTTGTTCCATAGCAATGTCTTTGCCGATACGGGTATTGTATTGAATGTTAACGCCCATGGAGAGAATCACATCCACGTCCCGCTCCAGCATATTATCGGGCAGACGATAATAAGGGATACCATAGCGGGTCATGCCACCGGCTTTCGCCAGTGCTTCAAACACCTGCACTTCATGACCCTGTTTAACCAGATCAAAAGCGGCAGTCAGACCCGCAGGACCGGCACCAATAATGGCTATTTTTTTGCCTGTTCTGGTCGCTGATTTTTTACTGGCGGCAATTTCCTTAATACGTTCATGAGGTACCGCATCCATGGCATAGCGTTTCAACCAGCGTATGGCAATGGGTTCACTGCCCTGAGGCAGTCCGGTCTGGTTCAGGGAACAGGCGGTTTCACAGCGATGGGTACAGACCCGGCCGCAGACATGGGAGAAGGGATTGGTTTCATACATCCATTCCACCGCTTCTTCCACATTGCCTTTCCAGATGGCACGGATATATTCCGGCGCGTGCATATGAGTAGGGCAGGAATCATGGCACATACCGCACTGCACACAGCGGGAGGCTTCCAGTACGGCCTGTTCCGGAGTAAAGCCGTCCACAATTTCATCAAAATTGTCCACCCGCTGTTCCGGTGTCATTTCGCCCATTTTCTGACGTTTGCGGTCCAGCAGATCATTGGTTTCTGTTTTAGTCCAGCCTTTTTCTTCCACGGTGCCGTGCATGCCTTTTTCCTGCGGCAGCATAAAGTAAGTATCGACTTCATCCCCGTTGCAGGTATGCACATATTCACGGGACAGTTCTATGGCACCGACGGGACAGATATCCACACACAGGGCACACCAGCAGCAGCGTCCATAATCTATAGCCGGGCGCAGGTTCCTGATACCATTGACGGGATCATTTTTTAAATGTGGGACTTTCACCATGGTAATGGCGGCATTGTCACAGATTTTCTGACAGGTACTGCAGCCAATACATTTTTCCATATCATTAAGATGGAAACCCCGATAAATTTCTGCAGCCGGTCTGGGTTTAAGCGGTTCTGTTACCGGCTTACGGGCAAAAAACTGCAGAGTTTTCAGAGGATTTAGAATACTGCCTATGTCTTCGTATTTTATCTTTTTCATTAACGATCCACCTCAGGGGGACAGGCATCCAGAGAAAACATAATTTGTGCGATATCTTCAATACGCTGACCCACGGACATATTTTCCAGCACCTGTACGGCATGCATGGAAGACGCCCCGCGCACATGCACCCGGTAGGGTTTCGCTCCGCCATCGGAAACTGTATAGTAAGCCAGTTCCCCCTTGGAGGATTCAACCCGACAGTAGCTTTCTCCTCTGCTGACATTCCAGGCCAGAGGGTTGGGAATGGGTGCACGTACCGGCCCTTTAACCGAGGGCAGGTGTTTTATGATCTGTCTCAGGATACGAATACTCTGAAACAGTTCATCACGACGCACCAAGATCCGTGCCAGACAGTCACCGGCGGTTTGTGTTGGAATATCAAAATCCAGTTCATCATAAATCAGATAGGGATCATCACGACGGACATCAAACGCCAGTCCAGTGGCTCTCAGATTAGGACCAGTAACACCCCACTCCAACGCCTGTTCCTGGTTGAGCACACCCACATCACGGGCACGTTTTACAAAGACCTGGTTGGTAAATAACAGATTATCATAATCATTCTGACGGGTTTCCAGGTAGTCGAGATAATCACTTAAACGATCCAGAAAACCATTGGGAATATCCCGGCGGACACCCCCGGGAATATTATAAATATGATACACCCGGCCGCCGCTTAACTCTTCAAACAGATCCAGTGCCAGATCCCGATCCGCAACGCCCCAGAAACTGGGCGTGTACATACCGGTGGTTGCGGCATGACCGCCAAAGGTAAATAAATGTGAGGCTATGCGGGACAGTTCCAGTTGCATCACCCGTATCCATTGAGCTCTTGGCGGTACTTCCATTTTCTCAATGTCTTCTACCGTTAGAGAATAAACCACCTCCATAGGCACCGGATCAGGTACACAGATCCTCGGCACAATGGCCAGGTTCTGTATCCATAAACGGCCTTCCATCAGCTTTTCAAAACCCCGGTGCAGATAGCCGGCATCGGCCTTGCCGGAAATAACCCGGTCTCCGTCCAGTTTCAGTTTAAAGGCGTAGTTGCCTTCAATACCCGGATGGTTAGGGCCGATAAACAACTCATACTCATCGCTTTGGGGCAGCGCTACGACCTGATAGTTCTCCGGTCTCATAGACGAATATCCTCTGGTCTGATAGCGATTCCACCACCTTCTTCTTCAATGTCCTGCAGCCACTGGGGATGGTAATCGGCCCAGTTAAAGGTATCATTGACATATTGCTCAGCATCAAAGTCCTTGCGCATAGGCGGCGGCCCGTTCCATTCGGTCAGAATAAATTTCTCCATATAAGGACTGCTTTCAAAGTAGATACCGTACATTTCATAAATATCCCGCTCAAAAAAGGCCGCCGGCTTGTAAATATCATAGACCGATACATAGTGAGCAAATTCCTCTGAAGAATTGCGTGGTATCCGGGTATGAGCAGACAACAGGGATTTAGCTTCATAGGACCAGCAGTGATAAACCAACTCAAATTCTTCATCATCCGGCCAGTCCACACAGGAAATGGCCGACAGATGTACATAAGAGGCTTTACCTTTCAGCAATTCCAGTAAGGCCGGTAATGAACTGGCCGGCACATCGACGCGTACCCGTCGTTCACTTTTACGGGTCACTTCAATTTCTTCGATTTCTGCCAGTAAAGTATCTAACCAGAGATTAATTTCTTCACAATTCATTGAGTGTTATCTCTTCTTAATGCCTGCCCTGAATTATTAAAATCCGGGAAGCTTAACTGCCATAATTTAAAACTTAATACGCATTTTATGCGGTTCCAGAGGCTGCTGATGCTGCTCCAGAATTTTAGTATGCTCACCATAGGTCTGTTCGGTTTCCAGACCATAATGTCTGGCCTCACCTATAATATCCGTGGGTGTCTGCCAGTCATCACCAAACAGATGCTGCTGATTACCCAGATAATAATT
>JALTKC010000398.1 GCA_027076245.1 Gammaproteobacteria bacterium | reverse complement strand
TATCCCAGCCCTGTTCTTTATCACCACGGGTCATACTGGCTATAAGCTGCTCACGCACAGGATTGTCCAGAGTGGTTAAATCATAACGCTTGTTAAATACATTCAGGGTAGAGGGCGGAGCCGGATGAACCTGACGCAGTTCTACCGGCGACTCCCAGTCTGGTTTAATAATAATGTAAGTTGTCCAGGTAATCAGTGCCGGTACGGCCAGTAAAAAAAACCAGCGCAGAGGCCAGGTGCTATCTTTCTGCATAACAGCCGCAACAGGTGCCTTAAACGCCTGCCAGGTTTTATCATCAAAAGAAAAGTACAGGAGCACACCAATAATACAGATAATCATATACTGAATTAACAGTGAAACAGGTATTAAAGGCTGAACGGCATAATTAAAAAAAATAAAGACCGCAATTAAAATCAAAACAGCCGTTAATAAGGGCGGTAATTTAAAACCTTTCATTGTTGTTGTTCGCCTTGCTGTTGAATGTTGTCAGACATCTTCACGGATTTATTGGCTGCTGAGCCGACACCGCTCTGTCCCGTTCCGGCCAGGAAATCCACCACCATTTCCAATTCCTTTACCATCATTTTGTCTGCAAAATCCCCAGGCATTATAGGCGGATAGCCTTCTGCGATTACAGCAGAAGGGTTAATAATACTTTCCCGAATGGCTTCACGAGATAAACGCTGCCCGACAGTATTAAGCTCAGGTCCAATTTCAGCCTGACTGTCCAGCACCGCATGACAGGCAATACAGCCGTTTTTAATTAACACCTCCTGAGCACTTGCAGCTTCTTTAGGCTGCTCTGAAACCGACTGAGAATTTTGCTTCTGCTGTGGAACATCAGCAGGTAGCTCAACAGTAACCTGACCACCGTCCTTTGACTGCAAAAAGGCGATAATAGCTCCCATTTCCAGATCAGACAGTGCCACAGGGGCTTTATTTATAACCGGCATAGGCGATGGTTCCCCGGCTTTACCAAAGCCCGGTACAATATATTGACTGGGGTGTATCATCGATTCTCTGATATAGCTTTCCGCATCAACGGCTTCTCCTTTATAATCCTCCGATTTAATACGTTGCAAGGCGGTTGCAGTCATATCCATAACCAATATATCCGGTGCTCTCCCCAGATTGTTATGGCATAAGGTGCAGGTTCCCTTGCCTTTAAAGAGCTGTTCTCCCATTGCGATATAGCTTTCCATGGTTAAACTGCCCAGGTTCACTTTGGTTTCCCGGGGAGCCTGACCTTCAACCTGAGGCAGAAGATTAGCTATGGCCGTAAAAATCAGAACCAGCACAAACATAAATCCCAGTACCCTGATGATAACCGGAGGGCCGTTCTGGGTAATATCTTCTGTTTCAGAATTAGATTGATTCGATAATGTCATCTTGTTGTCCATTTCATATTCAGACCATCTGTTCCGGTTCTTCCTGACGTGTCTCACTTAAAGATGCCACCCAGAAAATAAACAATACCAGTAACAGAAAGCTGATGGTCGCAATGGTCATCATATTACCGGCATAGCCGATACTGGGGATAAAATTATCCACCGAATTGTCTTTCATAACAGTATAAATGTGCCAGTGAGTGCGTACGGATGAACGGACATAACCCATTAATGCCATTAGCCAGGTAAAGGCAATAGGCAAAGCAAACAGAGCATAGACTCCGCGATTTGATATTCTGCCCCAGGTTGTTGGCAGACTCTTTGCACCTTTAAACATAAAGGTATCAATTGTGACACCGGCAATAATAACGATTAAAGTAGAAACAACCTGGGCGACTGATGAACCAACTTTATAAACAGTATTGGTAAAGTAACCATAATAAACGCCCAGAAAGATCACATTAGCAATAGCCACAATGTAAATAGCGGCCATCAGTGCATTGCCAAAACCAGCCCATAGTACTGTAACTTCCTTATCCGCACGGCGATAGAGCTGAAAAGACAGAAAGGTGCCGATTAACATTAAATTAACTGCAATATTTTTAGCCGGCATAATACCAAAAGGGCCCAGAACCGGATGATGTGAACCACCCAGTGCCGCAATTTCTTTTGCCGAGAGGATCAGGGTATGCGGAGTCACCCATATTAAAAAACTTACAATGAGCGTTATAGCGATATATTTAATCAGCCAGGTATAACGTTTTGAGCCTTCACAACGCGACATTCCATTCCATAGATAATAGTTTGCTGCCAGCAGAATTGTACCGATTAATACCGCCTGAACAATAAACAGCCAGGCCAGAATGCCACCCATAGCGGTAATACCCATCTGTTGGGAATAGGCATAAATTTCGGCCATTAACCAGTAGCCGGCAAAAGGCAGCGGCAGAAAGGCCAGTACAGCTATAAAATTTGAGGTATAGCCCATCCAGTCATAATGAGCTCTTTGAGCCATAGTCTTTGCACTAAGCAATTTATAGCCGGCATAAGCCCCTACAATTGCACCGCCAAATGCAATATTGGCTATAAAGCGGTGCAGGTTTACCGGGTTCCATAACGGTCCACGCATGATTTCCCAGATATTTCCGGTAACGGCTCCGCTATCATCTACTCCGGAAGGTGCCATCATAAAGGTAGCCCAGGCATTTGCGACAAATAATAAGGTAGTACCAACCCCATTAAGCAATACACCAAGGGACAGGTGCAGGTATTTTTTATTACCATAACGCAGGGCATTCCAGCTATAGTAATAGATATACAATATCCCACTTTCCAGAAAAAACAGCAGGGCATAAACCATAACCTGATTACCAAAGACCTCCATCATATATCCCATAAAAGTGGGGTAGAGGAGAAACAGCGCCAGAGCCAGAGTACCACCAAACAATGCGGTCAGAGAATAAGCAGTCATAGAGACCTTCATAAACTCATGTGCCATGTCATCATAACGCTGATCACCGGTTTTAACCCCCAGCCATTCAATTACCGTCACAAATAAAGGCACTGCAAGAACAAAAGCGGCCAGAAAAAGATGCAGTTGAGCAATTACCCAGACAAAGCTCCTACTGCTGACAGAGCCCATCTGTCGATAGTCTGCTGGCCCTAGAACAGGAGCTGGTTTTGCTTCAGTAACCGGCTGTGCTGAATGTGATACAGCCTGGACTGTCTCCTCAGCCAGAGTCAGTTCAGAATAGCCGGAGCAAATCAGAAAAACCACCAGCAACAGTATTAATTGAATACTAGTATATTTAGGATGCAACATTATTTATCCCGATAATCATGTGTTTACTGTGCCGGTGTCATATCAATATTTAAGGCCAGGCCCTGCATGGACATAACCGCATGATCCATGGCATAAAAAACCAGAAAAGCCAACAGAAAAGAAATTACCCAGTTTTTAATCATTTTTAATCTTCTATATTAATGATGAGTGACAACACCATGATCATATATAACCAGCCACCACATAAAAAACAGGGTGACTGCCAGGGTCAGACGAAACAACCAGGGTCCCCAGGTGGTTTCATAATGACCACTGGCTGTTGTTCCCATTTGTGTTCCTTCAGTTTTATCTGCTTCATTCTGTTGCATGTTTTCACAGGTATTGGCATTTTCTTTAGTTCTCACTTGCTCATTCCTTAAAGGATCAGATTTAACTGACAGGAAAAGCAACATATATACCAATCATTTTTAACTTATAAACTTTTTCTACTTTATTGCTTTGCTTTCAAACAGTTAAATTTTTTTTACTCAAACCAGATACATTTATAACTGTTTTTTTCCTGTAACCGGTTTGTAAGTGATCATGAATTAACTAAAAAACTGAACAAAATGTTCAATTCTGCCGAATGCATTAAGTTATTTTGTTCAAGCCCGGACTATTGAACATTTTGTTCAATAGTCTATACACAAAATCAAATTTTTTTGTTCAATTGACTTTTTTTCTATCTGTCTGATAAGACATTGATAATACAATGGATAAATCAGAACTTTCTTGAAAAAAGGGCTCAGATTCTTTTTTTTTCTGAATTGGTACGGTCTTTGCTCTTACCTGTAAACACACACTTAATTACCTGGCGTTACCAGGTATTAACAGGGGAGTATGAGAAAAGTGCCCGACAAGCTAACCAACCATTCCAGTATCAGTGATAAAGTAGCCGATCATTTACTGAAATATCTTACTGAGGGAAATGAAGTTGATCGCTGCTATGCAGCCAAAACCCTGGGCAATCTGAAAAGTAAAAAAGCCATCTCCGCTTTACTGGAGCGTATGCGTGATGAAGATATTGATGTCTGCATTGATGCCGTTACGGCACTGGGAAAAATCCGTGAGCCTTCTACTTTGCCCATGCTGATTGAATCTCTGGAAAAAGACCCCGATGGAGAGATTAAACTGGCCGTAACTGAATCACTGGCCTGTTTTGTAAATAAAGATTTAAACAGCCAGCAGGCCACAGAACTGCTGATTAAAATCGCGCAGGATCGGCCTGAAGACATGGCCTTTGACGAAAATGATGACTGGGATAGTTGGTGGGATCTACAGGAAAAAGCCATTATTATTCTGGGGGAGATGCGGGCACAGAAAGCATTTCCAATACTTAAAACCATCCTGGAAGATGATTTTAGTCAGGATATTGAGCCGACTATTTTAAAAGCCATGGCTCGTATAGGGGGTGCCGCAGATGATTATCTGATCAAGCTTTTAACTACTGAACAGACATCTATTGCCCATCTTAAAAGACAGCGCAGAGCAGCAACCGCTCTGAGTTTTTCCAGTAGCAAAAAAACCCTGCAGGCTTTAGGCCGTGCCCTACTCAGCAAGTCCCCGGACACCCGGGAAAATGCAATATATGCCCTGGGTAAACGTGGCTCAGTGACTTATCTCAGAGCAATAATACTTAGTCTGCGTGATGCTTCTGACAATGTTAAACAGGCGGCTCTGCAGGTTATTCAGGAATTTGCCTGCCACAATACCATTGAGAACGATATTGATCTTAACCAGATAGCTGAACTGCTGACTAAAGAGCTGCCGCAAATTCAATCTGCAGTACTGGACTTTTTGTGTCAGCAGCAAACACTCCGTCCTCTGAATGAACTATTAAGTACTGAAAATATCCGGGAAATTACTCAGTGTATTTATTCCACAGATGATGCAGTGGCTACCCGGGCCTGTCAGCTCTGCGGTCTGATGGGACTCAGGGATACTATCAGACCTCTGTTCAATCTAGCGGTTTCAGAACAGGCTTCACCATGGCTTAAAAAAGAAGCCATAATGGCATTAGGCTCATTATTACATCTGGCTGACAAAGACAGCCGCCAGAGTATTATAGAAAGTTTATACCCTCTTATTATACATAAGGATCAGACTGTTCGCTTTTCTATCCTGCAGGCCTTACTTGAACTTTCTAATCATCTGCCGGCTCAGACTGATGAAGAACCACTTACTCCTATTATGATTTTGCTGGCCACTCTCAAAGGAGAACGTTTTGAGCTGCTCCCAAATGATGCACAATGCCAGCAGCCGCAACTGTATCAAAACAGTCAATGCAGCACTTGTGCACAGTCGGATAATTGTTCAGTCCCCTCTAAAGATGAGGCTGAAACAGCACAGCAGATACTACAGCAGTTTGAACAAAACGACATAAGCAGCGGTAACCGTCTGATCCCGGCCAATGAAACACAGGCCGCAGCGCCTGCCATGTCTACTCTGGAAGCCATTACCATGGACAATATTGAAAGTGCCCGGACAGTGACTCCAAAATCACCGGAACAGGTATCCCATGATCCCGAAACCGGACCTTATATCAGTGAATCTCTGGAGCCGGAGATGGACGAATTTGTGCATATTATGCGGCAGAATTTCTCTACCGGTAAAAGACTGATTCGACGCAAAACTGATACCTGGGCCGATGCCCGTCATAGTAGTGCCCGTCTGCTGGCACAAAACAGCCATCCTGATTACGATAAACTCATTGTTCATGCGCTGACTGAAGCACTGAACGATAATGATGAGCAGTTACGCCTTGAAGCCTGTGAGGCCCTGGCACAGATAGCCCTGAAAAACCCGCTAATTCCAGGGCTGAACAATACCTTCGGAAAACTGGTTACCCTGCTTGACAGTAGCGATCGGGATATGCGTCTGGCCTGTATTCATGCACTGTCCTGGTCAGGCAGCCCTGCATCTTTAATACACCTGTTAAACTGCCTGTCTGATGAGGATTATCTGGTCAGAATACACGCTATTAATGGTCTGGTTTATATTGTCAGTAATCAGGCCGGTTTATCTCTTCAGCAACGCCAGGCACTTATGAACCTGGAAGAAGTTTCAACCGATCAGGTGATTATTGCTCTGTATGACAGGCTTAAAGACCCCCACTACAGTGTCGCCATGAGTGCAGTTGAAGGGCTGGTTACTCTGGAAAAGACTGAGTCCATAGACCATTTTATTGATGTTGCTCTTATGGATGAGGGACAACTGGCACGCAGAATCTCTGCCTTACTAAAAAAACTGGACACCACTAAAAGTGCCAATCTACTTCTAATGCGACTGGACAGTGTTAACGACAGCTCCTACCGACGTTATATTATGGAAATGCTGGAAGTACTGCTATGCGATGATAAAAAAAAACTGGCAGCCTGAACCATGCTCTGAATTCACACAATACAATCTGAGCAATACTACAAAAACAACAAACACACAAAAGGTAACTAATAATGAAAAAACTGATCACAGCCCTTGTACTGGCCACTGCTTCAGCAATGACTATACCCGCCCTCGCCGGTTATAAAGTTATTGACGTCAAAAACGGCGGCACTATTACCGGCAAAGTTAAGTTTACCGGTAAAGACCCGGCACCCGTTGTATATAAGGTTACAAAAGATACTTCAACCTGTGGCACAGACAGTCGAACCATTGATTTTGTTGATGTTAAGGACGGTGCTTTAAGAAACGCAGTGGTTTTTCTGGAAAAAGTAAAAGCCGGTAAAAAATTTGAAAAAATAGATAACAAGGTTAACCAGAAAGGCTGTGAATTTACACCCTATATGAGTGTTATGACCAATAATGCCCAGTTTGAAGCCGTTAACTCTGATCCCGTTCTGCACAACATTCATACCTATGAAATTATGGGACGCGCCAAAAAGACAGTAATGAATGTCAGCCAGCCGAAACAGGGGGCCGTCACTAAAAAGAAAATCAAATTAAAGCGTGGAGCCGGTATGAAGCTTGAGTGTGATGCTCACGACTTTATGCATGGTTTTGTTTTTGTCGCAAAAAATCCCTACTATGCCATAGTTTCTGAAGACGGCACCTATAGCATAAAAGATGTCCCGCCAGGAAAATATAAAATCAAAGCCTGGCATGGCACTTTAGGAGAGCAGAAAGCCAAAGTTGATGTTAAAGCCGGAGAAACCGCTCATATTGACTTTACCTATAAGGGTAAATAAACCTGAAACATAAAATTAAAGTACTTTAATTTTTAATTTCCTACCTGTTTCAGGCATGTGCTTAAAATTGGTATGCCTGAAACAATAACCTGACAAACAGCTGGATATGAAAAAACCAAAACTGGGTATTCCTGATTATGTAATTATTTCCGGCGGACTGATTAATCTGCTGGTAATAAGTACAATTTTTATCTACTGGCTGCTTTATACCTGACATGCCAGACTTTTTTCTGTGAGTAATATTTATGCCTCAAAGCAATACCGTTGATACTGTTGACCTTAATATAAACAGTCCTTGTGCACTCGATTTTGATACCGCCTGGCGTTCTGTTCTGCTGGCCGTTGACTCATCCGATCATTCCAACCGTGCAACTAAAGACGGTATAGAACTGGGCAAACTTTATCAGAGTACAATAACAGCTTCACATGTTTATGCCGCTCAAATGCATGATATGCGTTTTAAGCAGATGGAAGGCGGCCTGCCTGAGCCGTTTAAGGAAGAAGATGAGCTGGAACGTCAACGGGATATTCATGACTCACTGATCACCCGAGGTTTATCTATTATTACGGACTCCTATCTGCTGCAGGCTGAGGCCGCCTGTCAACAGGCACAACTGAACTTTAAGGGATGTTCCCTGGAAGGCAAAAATTATAAAATGCTGGTCAATGAAGCCAATAACGGCCAATATGACCTTCTGGTTATGGGTGCACTCGGGCTGGGTGCCATTGAAGGCAGCTCCGTCGGTACCGTATGCGAACGCACAGTACGCCGCAGCCACATAGACACACTGGTAATAAAACAGCCGCAACGCAGTATAAAGGAGGGGCCACTGGTCGTCGCCATTGACGGTTCCGGGCAATCTTATGCTGCCCTGTTGACAGCCTTTAAGCTGGCTGGCTCATGGCAGTTGCCCCTGCATATAGTCTCGGCTTTTGATCCTTATTATCACTATGTAGCCTTTAACCGCATTGCCAGGGTACTGAGTGATGAAGCCGGACAGGTATTTCGCTTCAAGGAGCAGGAACAGCTGCATGAAGAAATTATTGACGATGGTCTGGCCAGAATATATCAGGGCCATCTGGACGTAGCCCTAAAGCTGGCTGAAGAATTTAAGATCCCGGCTGAAGCCCATCTTCTGACAGGCAAGCCCCATTTTGCTATTCAAGGCTTCCTTAAAAAAACCGGAGCCAGTCTGTTGCTGTCAGGCAAAACCGGCATCCACCGTGATGATGAGCTGGATATTGGCGGCAATGCTGAAAATCTGCTGCGCAATGCCCCCTGTGCTCTGCTATTCACTCAGAGAGAATTTACTCCCAGAGTCGAATTGCTGGCAGAAACCACGACCAGCTGGACAACTCAGGCTGAACAGGCCATGCAGAAAATACCGCCCTTTGTGCAAAAAATGGCACGTTCAGCCATTTTACGTTATGCCGCTAAAGCGGGGCATACGGTTATTACCGCCAGTATTGTCGCTGAGGCAACAAAAAATCTGTGCCCCGCCGGTATGAAAATTTCCGCTACTGCGGCTGATTCTGTTTCCAGTAACCCCACCGAACAGAAAATCACCGGTACAGCCTTTGATATGAACTGGTCAGATGAGGCTTCCAAGCTGTTACAACAGGTCAGTGACCAGACTCTGCGTCATAATACCCGCATGCGTGCTGAAAAAAGAGCATTAACAGAAAAATCAGCTATCGTAACCAGAGCACATATACTCCCTTTTATAGTTCACACAGATAAAGTCAACCCGAAACAACAGAAAGCGGCTGGCAATAACAATAACCGCTGCCCCTTTTCTGCCACAGAAGACACTGCCCGGAATATTGAATTGCCCTGGGACAGGACGGCTCTTGAAAAGCTTCAGTCCCTGGATAACAGCCAGCAGACTATGATATTCAAAGCCGCCACTATCACCGCCCACAAACAAAACCTTGAACAGATCAGTCTGGATTTTTTAAACGATTTTCTGACACTGTTTGAGCAGATGTCAGCCGGACATTAACAGTATGTCTCACCCTGCTTTGACATCCGTTGCTTTTGCACAACCGCCCAGTGAACTGTATCTGCTGGCTATTAATATTACCCGCCGTTGTAATCTGGCCTGCGAACACTGCTATCTGGATGCCCAAACTCTACAGCAGGGTGCTGACAATGAACTCAGTACAGCCGATATAAACCGGGTTCTGGATCAGGTGGCCAGCCGCGGTACCCGGACAATGGTTGTGCTTACCGGAGGTGAACCTCTGGCACGCTCCGATCTGGAAAACATGATCAGTCATGGTACGGAGCTGGGACTCAGCATGGTGGTCGGTAGCAATGGTACGTTATTAACACGACGTCGGGTAGCCAGTCTTAAGGCCGCCGGTACAATGGGTGTGGGGGTCAGTATCGATTCTCTGAATGCGGACTATCATGACGCTTTTCGTGGGCTGAACGGCAGTCTGTCCCGAACTCTGGCTGGAATCGAACATTGTCGGGAACTGAAGCTGTCTTTCCAGATACACTTTACAGTGACCCGTCATAATTATTCTGAACTGGACAATATCATAGAATTTGCCCGGCTCAAAGGTGCACGAGTTATCAACTTCTTTTTTCTAATCTGCACCGGCCGGGCTGAATCCAGAAGCGATTTATCCCCGGAGCAATATGAGCAGATACTATCAAAAATTATTCAGGCTCAGGCTAAGCATCCGGAACTGATTATTCGTCCGCGCTGCGCTCCTCACTTCAGACGTATTGCTCACCAGCTCAACCCTCAGTCCGCCATTAACCAGGTCAGCGGCCTGGATGGTGACGGGTGTATAGCCGGCAGTCACTATTGCCGTATTACCCCGGAAGGCGATGTCACCGCCTGTCCTTATATTGAACACTCTGCAGGCAATATCCACCAGCAGGACTTTATTGATATCTGGGATCAGGCAGAGGACTTTCAGCGCTTACGCACCCCACAGCTTCAAGGCGCCTGTGGTGAATGTGAGTACCGCAAACTCTGCGGCGGCTGCCGTGCCCGTCCGGTTGCTATGGGCGGTGATCTGCTGGATGCCGACCCGTTCTGTGCCTATGTTCCACAAGGACAAACAGTTATAGAGCCTTATAATCAAACACAGCCACTCCAATGGCAAGTCCAGGCTCAGGAACGTCTTAACCGAATTCCTGGTTTTATTCAGAAAATTGTTAAGCAACGTGTGGAGGCTTATGTGCTGGAACAGGGAGACAGGCTGGTTACCCCTGAACATATGCGGGAAATGATTGCCCGTAGATTTGGTTCCGAACCATCATTTAAGCGCCCTTTCAGTCATAGCCAGAACAGGACAAAACCATGACGACAGCAACGGATCTGGATGTATTGATCATCGGTGGCGGTATTTCCGGCCTGACAACCGGCTGCTATCTGGCGCAGGCCGGACTGAATATCCAGGTCTGGGAACAGGCTGATCGTCCCGGTGGAAAAATAGCCACCCATAATCAAAATGGTTTTCTGATGGAACAGGCCGCCTCCATAATTATGAACTTTCGCCCTGAGGTGGATCAATTCATTCATCAGACTGGTATGGAACAATACAGGGCTGAACGTTTACTGCACCCTCAGAGCAAGCGCTATATTATGCACAAAGGCCAATTACAAGCTTTACCCATGACCATCAGCGGGTTGTTATTTTCCTCCCTCTGGTCAACTTCCGGCAAACTGCGTCTGCTGGCCGAACCCTTTATTGGCCGTACCAGCAGCCGTTTTGAAACCGTCAGTGAATTTATTGTCCGGCGTCTGGGTAAGGAGTTTCTGGAAAAAGCCATTGAACCCTTTATTGCCGGCACCCTGGCGGCAAACCCTGATACTGCCAGCGCGAGTCATGTCATACCCCGTCTGACGGCTCTGGAAAAACAATACGGCAGCATCAGCGCCGGCATTATTGCCCATAAAATTCTGGGTAAGCGCACTGCTCGTAATCCTGAAAGTTTCTCATTTAAAAAAGGCATGGCCAGTCTCCCGGAACGTCTGGCCCGTCTGCCAGCAGTGGGATTCCGTTCTTCCCACCGGGTTAAGGAGGTGCTTCATAAATCAGAGAATAACTGGCAGGTTACTGCCGAAACACCTAAAGGCGAGCACTCACTTACCGCTCGACATGTTATTATCAGTACCCCTTCATACCATGCCGCCCATTTGCTTAAGCCCCTGCAAAACGAGTTGTCACAACTTCTTAAAGCTATTAATTATGCCCCCCTGTCAGTTGTCCACCTGGGGTTTGAGCAGACTGCAGTGTCGCACCCTCTGGACAGCAGCGGTTTTCTGGTACCCCGTCAGGCTGGTATGAACATTAACGGCAATTTATGGATGAGCTCCGTTTTTGCCGGACGCGCTCCTGAGAAACAATTATTATTATCCAGCTATCTGGGGGGAGCACGTAACCCCGAAGCTGTTAACTTATCGACTGCCAACAGTATTGACCGGGTACTAGCAGATTTAAACACCATTCTGGGTATTAAACAGGCACCTGTCATGGCCCGTATTGACCGGCATCAAAAAGCCCTGCCGCAATATAACGGGAATTATTCCCAGCGTCTGTCCGCTATTAAACAACATTTACAGGCCTTCCCGGGGCTGCATCTGCAGGCTAATTATATCGGCGGTGTTTCCGTACGGGATCGGATCTGCACTGCCCGCCGCCTCGCGCACAGTATTATTCACTCACTGGATCTACTGTCTCAGCAGAAACAGCCCGTTAGTTTTAACCCCCAGTTGCTAGAAACGGTAGTATAAATGATCCGCCAGAGTTCTGAACGACTTTCTACAATGACATCTTCGGATGATGCCTTAAATAAAAAAGCAGGGCAGAATAAGTTACAGTCAGATGAATTTCAACCGGCCCGTTTTAGAGCCCTGCCTTTTATTACAGTCATATTAATCATTATCCTGTTTATCTCCCAGGCCATACAATGG
Organism: Gammaproteobacteria bacterium; assembly: GCA_027076245.1. Lineage (GTDB taxonomy): Bacteria > Pseudomonadota > Gammaproteobacteria > GRL18 > GRL18 > JANELJ01. Next base: position 1,083 of record JALTKC010000398.1, on the reverse strand, counting down.
TATAGCCAGTCCGTCACTCTGCCAAGGTTTTGCGAAGATCCTGAGCTGGCCATTCACAATCTTCAGGAAATTATTACCCTGCGTTCGCCTGCCGGGAAACAGTCACGACGTCCCTATATTATTGCCGCTAAACTGATTTATCTAATCCCGCAACAGGCTGATGAATCGGTTCAAAATTATATTCACCGGGTTCGTCGTGAACTTAACCGGCGGTGTATGCAATGATCCACCCTACCAAACTTCGCAGTTTATTTTTTCCCGGCAAATCACAGTCCTTTATCTGGCATTTTCTGTTTTTTCTTATCCCGGCTTCAGTAGCCCTGATCATTGCCATTGCTCTGCATTATACCCTGCACATCAAAGCCAGTCTGAAAACACTGGAAAGCACTGATTTACTTAATGTACGGCTGGCACAGATTACGGTTAACAATGTACTCAAGGATATTGCTTCAGATATAAAATATCTTAAAGAACATAATGAAGCACGTAACGGCTTTATTAACACCCCCAGAGCCAGAATGATTCTGGAAGAAGATTTTCTAAGCTTTAGTAAAAACCGAAAAATTTACGATCAGATCCGTTACCTTAATCTGGAAGGTGAGGAAATTGTGAGAATAAATTTTAATAATGGTTCTCCGGAGCCTGTCAGTGAAGAACTGCTGCAGAAAAAAGATAATCGTTATTATGTAGCCAATACAATATCACTTAAACGGAATGAAATTTACTGGTCACCCTTTGATCTGAATATAGAAAACCACAAAATTGAACAGCCCTACAAACCAACCATACGGGTTGGTACACCGGTTTACAGCGCTTATAACCGCCGAACCGGTGTATTAATTTTAAACTTTGACGGTAAAAAACTTATTAATGAATTTAAACGCGCGACGGCTAATATTGCCAATCATATTATGCTGGTTAATCAGGACGGCTACTGGCTGATCCACCCCCAGGGTAAAAATGAATGGGGCTTCATGTTTGACAATACTACCACCTTTGCCCATTACTACCCTCAACTCTGGCAGGACATCCGCCATAACAACCGCCTTACTCAAAAACACCTGGATAATAGCCTACTGACCT
>JALTKC010000397.1 GCA_027076245.1 Gammaproteobacteria bacterium | reverse complement strand
GTCCTTTTGTCTGCGCTTGCGGCGTTCATTATGGAAGGTCAGACCGGTACCGGCAGGTATCAGACGACCGACAATGACGTTTTCTTTCAGACCGCGCAGATCATCCACCTTGCCACTGACAGAGGCTTCGGTCAGTACCCGGGTGGTTTCCTGGAAGGACGCTGCAGAAATAAAGGACTCTGTTGCCAGAGAAGCCTTGGTAATACCCAGCAGCAGTCTTTCGAATGTTGCTGGCAGTTTACCTTCTTTTTCTACCCGTTCGTTTTCTTCAATAATGGCAGCGTATTCAACCTGCTCACCCTTAATAAAGTTAGTGTCGCCAGGGTTAAGAATTTCAGCCCGTTTAATCATCTGACGGATAATGACTTCAATGTGCTTGTCATTAATTTTTACACCCTGCAGACGATAAACTTCCTGAACTTCATTAACAATGTAGTTAGCCAGTTCCTGTTCGCCTTTCAGACGCAGGATATCGTGCGGGTTAGGCGCACCATCGGAAATGACCTCACCTTTTTCCACCGATTCACCTTCAAATACATTAATGTGACGCCACTTGGGCAGCAGCTCTTCGTATGGCTTGCCTTCTTTAGGCGTAATCACCAGACGCTGCTTACCTTTGGTCTCTTTACCAAAGCTGACCACACCGGAAATTTCTGCCAGAATAGACGACTCTTTTGGTTTTCTGGCTTCAAACAGATCCGCAACCCGTGGCAGACCACCGGTAATATCCTTGGTCTTGGAGGATTCCTGAGGAATACGAGCCACCGCATCACCAACCATTACAGTATCACCATCAGCATGGTTTACAATCGCGCCGGCAGGTAAAGCATACTGGGCTGGAATATCCGTGCCGACAATATTCAGATCATTACCGTCCGCATCAATCAGTTTAACCATTGGGCGAAGGTCTTTGGCACTGCCGCTGCGCTGCTTGGGATCAATGACCACCAGGGAACTCAGACCGGTAATCGCATCAGTTTCCTTATTAACGGTTACCCCTTCAATAAAGTCAATAAACTTGACCACACCGGCCACTTCAGTAATAACCGGATGGGTATGTGGATCCCAGGTTGCCACCACATCGCCGCCTTTGGCTTCTGAACCATCGGTGATAGTCAGAACCGCACCATAAGGAACCTTATAACGTTCACGTTCACGACCATGAGTATCGGCTACGGTCAGTTCCCCGGAACGGGAAACCGCCACTATATTGCCATTTTCCTGAGTAACCGTCTTGATATTATGCAGACGGATAGTACCGCTGGTCTTAATTTCAATACTGCTTACTGACGCGGAACGAGAAGCCGCACCACCAATGTGGAAGGTACGCATGGTCAGCTGGGTACCGGGTTCACCAATAGACTGGGCGGCAATTACACCGACCGCTTCACCCATATTGACCTTGTGCCCACGAGCCAGATCACGGCCATAACAGGTGGCACAGATACCAAAGCGGGTTTCACAGGAAATAGGTGAGCGAACCTTCATATGATCCACACCCAGTTCATCCAGTTTTTCACACCAGTTTTCATCCAGCAGAGTGCCCTTGGGAATGATGACTTCATCGCTATTAGCCTTGAAGACATCTTCGGCGACTATACGTCCCAGAACTCTTTCGCGTAAGGGTTCAACCACATCACCACCTTCAATCAGTGACTGAACCATGACGCCCTGATCGGTACCGCAGTCGTCTTCAACCACCACCAGATCCTGAGCAACATCAACCAGACGACGGGTCAGATAACCGGAGTTAGCGGTTTTCAGTGCGGTATCGGCCAGACCTTTACGAGCACCGTGAGTAGAAATAAAGTACTGCAGTACGCTCAGACCTTCACGGAAGTTAGCGGTAATCGGTGTTTCAATAATAGAACCGTCCGGCTTGGCCATCAGACCACGCATTCCGGCCAGCTGTCTGATCTGGGCGGCACTACCACGAGCACCGGAGTCAGCCATCATATAGACCGAGTTAAAGGAAGTCTGTTTAATCACATCGCCTTTATCCGGAATGGTTTCCTTAATATCATCAGGTACGATGTCTTTTAAAGGTTGACCGGACACGGTAGAAGTCGGTACATAATCAATTTCGATTTCATCAAATTCCAGGATTTCCATCATGGACTTGGCGACTTCCTCATTGGCATGAGACCAGATATCAATCACCTTGTTATAGCGTTCACCATTAGTAACCAGACCAGATTCATACTGTTCCTGGATTTCCTGTACTTCTTTTTCCGCTTTATCAATAATGGTGTATTTGGCTTCAGGAATAACCATATCGTTTACACCAAAGGATGCACCTGAGCGGGCCGCATAGGAAAAACCGGTGTACATCAACTGGTCAGCAAAAATAACGGTTTCTTTCAGACCGACTTCACGGTAGCAGGCGTTAATCAGGGCAGATATGGATTTTTTGGTTAAATCCTTGTTCATTAAGTCAAAGCTTAAGCCCGGCGCCAGAATTTTGGATAAAATAGAACGGCCTACTGTGGTATCCACTAAACGAGTGTGTTCAACCAGTTCGCCATTCTCATCTTTCAGATATTCGGTAATACGTGTTTTAACCTTGGCATGCAGTACAGCATTACCAGTTTCAAAGGCACGTTCGGCTTCCATGGCATTGGCAAACATCATGCCTTCACCTTTGGAATTGATCAGCTCACGAGTCATATAGTAAAGACCCAGTACAACGTCCTGGGAAGGTACAATAATAGGCTCGCCATTAGCTGGTGACAGAATATTATTGGAGGCCATCATCAGAGAGCGGGCTTCCAGCTGTGCTTCAATAGACAGTGGAATATGCACAGCCATCTGGTCACCATCAAAGTCAGCATTAAATGCCGTACAGACCAGTGGATGCAGCTGAATGGCTTTACCTTCAATCAACACCGGTTCGAAAGCCTGAATACCCAGACGGTGCAGGGTCGGTGCACGGTTAAGCATGACCGGATGTTCACGAATGACTTCTTCCAGGATGTCCCAGACTTCCGGGCCTTCCCGTTCTACCATTTTCTTGGCAGCTTTAATGGTGGTCGCCAGACCGCGTAACTCCAGCTTGCTGAAAATAAAGGGCTTAAATAATTCCAGCGCCATTTTCTTGGGCAGACCGCACTGGTGCAGACGCAGAGTCGGGCCCACCACAATAACGGAACGGCCGGAGTAATCCACCCGTTTACCCAGCAGGTTCTGACGGAAACGACCCTGCTTACCCTTGATCATATCAGCCAGGGATTTCAGTGGACGTTTGTTGGAACCGGTAATGGCACGACCGCGACGACCGTTATCCAGCAGAGCATCAACAGACTCCTGCAGCATACGCTTTTCATTACGGACAATAATATCCGGAGCATTCAGTTCTAATAAACGTTTCAGACGATTATTACGGTTAATGACACGACGATATAAATCATTCAGATCAGAGGTGGCAAAACGACCGCCTTCCAGAGGTACCAGAGGACGTAAATCCGGTGGCAGAACCGGCAGAATAGTCATCACCATCCATTCCGGCAGGTTGTTGGAATCATTAAAGGCTTCCAGCAGCTTCAGGCGCTTGGAAAATTTCTTTAACTTGGTTTCTGATTCAGTACCCGCCATTTCTTCACGGATCTGGGCGATTTCCTTGGGGATATTAATCGCTTTCAGCAGTTCACGTACTGCTTCAGCACCCATACGGGCATCAAAGTCATCACCGTATTCTTCAATGGCATCCAGATATTGTTCATCAGATAAAATCTGGTTCTTTTCCAGAGTGGTCATGCCGGGGTCAATAACCACAAAGGCTTCAAAATACAGTACCCGTTCAATATCACGCAGGGTCATATCCAGCAGCAGGCCCATACGGGAAGGCAGTGATTTTAAATACCAGATGTGGGCAACCGGACTGGCCAGCTCAATATGGCCCATACGGTCACGACGAACCTTGGACTGAGTGACTTCTACACCACATTTTTCACAGATAACACCGCGGTGCTTAAGGCGCTTGTATTTACCGCACAAGCATTCGTAATCCTTAACCGGGCCGAAGATCTTGGCACAGAACAGGCCGTCTCTTTCTGGCTTGAAGGTACGATAGTTAATGGTTTCGGGTTTTTTAACCTCACCGTATGACCAGGATTTAATCTTGGCAGGTGAAGCGAGTCCAATACGGATGGCGTCAAAATCATCGAATTGATTTTGCTGTTTTATGAGATTTAATAAATCTTTCAACTTGGTATCCTCTAGTGATGCGCCATTTGGGGGGGCGTAAATAACGACCCCTCAGAATTTTTGTTTCAGAATATCTTTAGTCTTTTTCTTAACACTTAGCACTTAACGCTTAACACTAAAATTGACTAAAGAGCATCTGTGTTAGTCGACCTGTTCCAGTTCGATGTCTATGCCCAGGGCACGTATTTCTTTTAGTAATACGTTGAAGGACTCGGGCATGCCGGCATCGATGCGGTGGTCGCCGTCAACGATGTTTTTATACATTCTGGTACGGCCGGCTACGTCATCGGATTTAACCGTTAACATTTCCTGCAGTGTATAAGCAGCACCATAAGCTTCCAGGGCCCAGACTTCCATTTCTCCGAAGCGCTGACCACCGAACTGTGCCTTACCACCTAACGGCTGCTGGGTCACCAGGCTGTATGGGCCGGTAGAACGGGCGTGCATCTTGTCGTCTACCAGGTGGTTCAGTTTCAGCATGTACATATAACCGACGGTGACTGGACGGTCAAACTTATCCCCGGTACGGCCATCATACAGGGTGGACTGACCAGACTCATCATTGCCACCGAGTTTCAGCAGGCGTTTGATTTCACTTTCTGCCGCGCCGTCAAATACTGGAGTGGCCATGGGCACACCGGCTTTCAGGTTGCCTGCCAGCTCTATGATCTCTTCATCAGTCAGACTGTCGAGATCTTCCTTGGTACCGGCACTCTTGTTATAAACTTCGTCCAGGAATGAGCGTAATTCCTTAACTTTTTCAGCTTCTTCTGCTTTTTGCTGCAGAATATCACCGATTTTCAGGCCCAGACCTCGTGCAGCCCAGCCCAGGTGCGTTTCCAGAACCTGTCCGACATTCATTCGGGACGGTACACCCAGCGGATTCAGTACGATATCCACGGTACGGCCGTCTTCCAGGTATGGCATATCTTCAACGGGAACAATGGTGGAAATAACCCCCTTGTTACCATGACGTCCAGCCATTTTATCACCCGGCTGAATACGGCGTTTAACGGCCATATAGACCTTAACCATTTTCAGGACGCCGGGTGCCAGATCATCACCGGCTACAATCTTCTTACGTTTTTCTTCGTACTGCTCGTCAAAGTCGGTTCGGGCATTTTCAAGCTGTTCGGCCAGTTTGCCCAGCTGTTCCTGCTTGTCGGTATCACGCAGTGTGATATCAAACCATTTGCTGCGTTGTTCCAGACCTTCCAGCAGTTCTTTAGTGACCTTGTCACCGGCTTTCATACCGGGACCGCCGTCAACTACTTCTCCAACAATCAGACGTTCAACACGGCTGTAGGTATCTTCTTCCACAATCCGGTACTGATCATTCATATCCTTACGGACCGCAGCCAGTGCATCTTCTTCAATGGAACGGGCACGGGCGTCTTTTTCCAGACCGTCACGGGTAAAGACCTGCACATCAATAATGGTACCGACCTTGCTGCCGGATACTCTTAATGAGGTGTCTTTAACGTCGGAGGCTTTTTCACCGAAAATGGCTCTCAGTAATTTTTCTTCCGGTGTTAACTGGGTTTCGCCTTTAGGGGTCACCTTACCCACCAGAATATCACCGCCTTTGACTTCAGCACCGATATAAACAATACCGGACTCGTCCAGCTTAGCCAGCGCTGATTCACCAACATTGGGGATATCTGAGGTAATTTCTTCAGAACCCAGCTTGGTATCGCGGGCAATACAGGTCAGTTCTTCAATATGAATGGTGGTAAAACGATCTTCATCTACCATCCGTTCAGATACCAGAATAGAGTCCTCAAAGTTGTAACCATTCCAGGGCATAAAGGCAATCATCATGTTCTGCCCCAGGGCCAGTTCACCCAGGTCAGTGGATGGGCCGTCCGCAATCACATCGCCACGGGCGATAATATTGCCTTCCTGAACCAGTGGACGCTGGTTGATACAGGTGTTCTGGTTAGAACGGGTGTACTTGGTCAGGTTGTAGATATCAACACCGGATTCACCTGGCAGGGTTTCATCATCATTTACACGAATAACGATACGTGAGGCATCTACCTTGTCAATAATACCGCCGCGTTTGGCCACAGTGGCTACACCGGAATCTTTCGCTACTGTACGCTCCATACCGGTACCCACCAGCGGCTTGTCCGCTTTCAGAGTGGGTACAGCCTGACGCTGCATATTGGACCCCATTAAGGCACGGTTAGCATCATCGTGTTCCAGGAAGGGGATCATGGAAGCTGCAACCGAGACAATCTGTCTGGGTGAAACATCCATATAGTCCACTTTTTCCGGTGGCTGGGTGCCGAATTCATTTAAGTGACGGCAGTTAACCATTGGGTCAGTCAGCTTACCGTTTTCATCCACCGAGGCATTAGCCTGTGCAATTACAAATTCTGCTTCATCAATGGCTGACAGGTAGTCCACCTGATCGGTCACATGGCCATCCACAATCTTACGATAGGGGGATTCCAGGAATCCATAGTCATTGGTACGGGCATAAACCGCCAGTGAGTTAATCAGACCAATATTGGGCCCTTCCGGTGTTTCAATCGGACAGACACGACCATAGTGAGTGGGATGTACGTCACGCACCTCAAAACCAGCACGTTCACGGGTCAGACCACCTGGGCCTAAAGCGGATACACGGCGTTTATGGGTAATTTCTGATAAGGGATTGTTCTGATCCATAAACTGGGACAGCTGGCTGGAACCAAAAAATTCCTTAATGGCTGCTGATACCGGCTTGGCATTGATCAATTCCTGAGGCATTAGATTATCGGCTTCAGCCAGTGTCAGACGCTCTTTAACCGCACGCTCAACCCGAACCAGACCGACACGGAACTGGTTTTCAGCCATTTCACCCACACTGCGTACGCGACGGTTACCCAGGTGGTCAATATCATCCACAACACCTTTGCCGTTTTTAATATCCAGCAGAGTTTGAATGACGGCAATAATATCGTCATTGGACAAGGTACCTGGACCAGTCAGATCTTCGCGGCCAATACGGCGGTTGAACTTCATACGCCCAACGGCAGATAGATCATAACGCTCGTCGGTAAAGAACAGGTTATTAAACAGGGCTTCTGCTGCCTCTTTGGTTGGCGGCTCGCCAGGACGCATCATGCGGTAGATTTCCACCTGTGCTTCCAGTTGTGTGGTGGAAGTATCAATACGCAGAGTTTCAGAAATATAAGGACCGGCATCCAGCTCATTGGTGTACAGAGTCTGGATTTCTTTAATACCGGCATTAAGCAGTTTTTCTACAATTTCTTCCGTAATTTCATCATTGGCATTGGCAATAATTTCTCCGGTTTCAGGATCCACTATATTTTTAGCCAGCGCTTTACCATGCAGCAGTTCCAGCGGCATGTCGATGTATTTCATTTTGGTCTTTTCAATCTGACGTACATGGCGTGCAGTCACACGACGACCAGCTTCAACAATAACATTGCCTTTGTCATCTTTAATGTCAAAGTTAAAGGTTTCACCGCGCATTCTTTCGGAAACCAGTTTCAGTTCAGCCGTCTCGGCACTGATTTTGAAATCATCAAAATCAAAGAACATATCAAGGATCTGTTCCGTATCATAACCCAGGGCACGTAAGATAATGGTGGCAGGTAATTTACGGCGACGGTCAATACGCACAAAGACATTGTCTTTTGGATCAAATTCAAAATCCAGCCAGGAACCACGGTATGGAATGACCCGGGCATTAAAGAGTAATTTACCGGAAGAGTGGGTTTTACCCTTATCATGGTCAAAGAATACGCCGGGACTTCTGTGCAGCTGGGATACGATAACCCGTTCTGTACCATTAATAATAAAGGTACCGGTTTCTGTCATCAGGGGTATTTCACCCATAAAGACTTCCTGTTCACGAATGTCCTTAACCTTTTTCTTGGCACCGGAGTCTTTATCGTAAATAACCAGACGCAGCTTAACTCTTAAAGGCGCTGAGTAGGTTACACCACGGGTGCGGCATTCTCTTTCATCAAAGGCGGGTTTACCCAGACGATAGCTGATGTATTCCAGACTGGCACTGCCGTTAAAGCTGACAATTGGAAAAACGGATTTGAACGCCCCTTCCAGACCGACTTCACGGCGGCCTTCAGGGTTTGCTTCTGCTTGTAAAAAGTTACGGAATGAATCGAGTTGTATTGCCAGTAAGTAAGGGACTTCCATTACTGCTTTAGAAGATCCAAAATCCTTACGAATACGTTTTTTTTCTGTAAATGAATAGGCCATTTATTTTCCCGAGCAATCTCTGTAAAAAATATCAGGCTGCATTGGTGTTATTCATTGCAGCGCTACGTTAACTTCAAGCAGGGCTAAATCAAGTTGACCCTTATCGAGTTGTTTCAGCTATTTACCCTGTATAAATTCTTAATAAATCAACAAGATAGATAATTAAAACGTCTCTGCTTTCTATGTATTAATTTCAACGGTTTTAGAAACGGAAAAAGGCCGGTGATCTAAACCACCGGCCACTTTCAGTTTTATCGCCCCGCTACTTATAAGTAGTGTAGCGATAAAGATGCGCTCTGTCTTACTTAAGTTCGACAGTTGCGCCTGCTTCTTCAAGCTGCTTTTTAATGTCTTCAGCTTCAGCCTTGTCAACACCTTCCTTAACAGGTGCAGGAGCGCCGTCAACAACACCCTTAGCTTCTTTCAGACCCAGACCAGTAATAGCACGAACAGCCTTGATGACGTTTACTTTCTTGTCACCAGCCGCAGCCAGGATTACGTCAAACTCAGTCTGTTCTGCAGCAGCACCGCCAGCATCACCAGCAGCCGCAGGAGCAGCCGCTACTGCAGCAGCAGCGGATACGCCAAATTTTTCTTCCATTGCTTCAACCAGTTCAACAACTTCCATTACGGTCATATTAGCAATTGCTTCTAACATTTCGTCTTTAGTTACAGCCATTTTTAACTCCAAAAATTTTTTGATTATTCCGCGTTAGCTTATGCTTTATGCTGAATAATCGATTGGTTTACCATTAATAATTTAATCTTTCGTAGTGCCAAGCTATCTGCTTAACCCGCTTCTTTCTGATCACGGACAGCCGCGACAGTACGAACCAGTTTAGCGTGTGGCTCTGCCAGAGTACGAACAAATTTCGTAACAGGTGCTTTCATAACAGACATCAGCATACTAATGGCCTGATCTTTAGTAGGCATTTTAGCAAGCGTCTTAACGTCTTCTGGGGTCATTAATTTACCGCCTACGGAGACGATTTTGACCTGAAGCTTGTCATTGTCTTTCATGAAATCAACGATAACACGACCGGCGGCACCTGGATCTTCTTCTGAAAAAGCCAGAACCAGAGAACCCGTCAGGTCATCTTTGATGCATTCGAAATCGGTTCCCTCAACAGCACGTCTTGCCAGGGTGTTTTTAACAACACGCAGATAAACGCCGTCAGCACGAGCTTTCGCGCGTAATTCGTTCATATCGTTTGCATCAATACCCTGATAATCGGCACCTACGACAGAGTGTGCTTCAGCGGCAACCGCAGCAACTTCTGCTACAATCGCTTTTTTACCTTCAATAGATAAAGCCACTTAGTACTCACCTCTCGTTTATGATCGCTGGATTTAAAAGCATCCATTGATCGGTTGCAGGACAGGAATCTATCTGTAATGGATAAATTCTCTTTTACCGGTTGTTGTTTTTGCAACAACTAAACGATGATTTTTAGCATCCGAAGAGCTTAATTGTTCACCGTCTGCGCAGGCTGTTTCCGAGCTGGAAAACGATTAAGAAAGCCGTTTACTGCTTTCACCTGCGGTCTTTGACGTTTACCACAAGCTCTTGCGAGGCAAGCTGGATGCTTAATGGTAAACCAAAGTTCTTTTTTAAATAGTTACTATTTGGTAGCTACGCTGGTTTGTTCAATTGCCAGGCCAGGACCATGTGTGGTTGAGACACTGATCTTCTTTAAATATACGCCTTTGGCAGAAGCCGGCTTGGCTTTTTGCAGGTCGGCCAGCAATGCCTCCAGGTTGCCTTTTAGGGCAGAGGCGTCAAAACCGATCTTGCCGATTGAGCAGTGCACAATACCGCCCTTGTCTGCACGGAAACGTACCTGACCGCCTTTAGCGTTTTTAACAGCAGTGGTCACATCAGGTGTGACGGTGCCTACTTTAGGGTTAGGCATCAGGCCACGTGGACCCAGGATCTGACCTAACTGACCAACAACCCGCATGGCATCTGGTGTGGCAATAACCACGTCGAAGTCCATGTCGCCGCCTTTAACCTGAGCCGCCAGATCTTCAAAACCGACCACATCAGCACCGGCTTCTTTGGCTTTTTCGGCATTGTCACCCTGAGCAAATACGGCTACGCGAACGTCTTTACCCGTACCGTTTGGCAGTACACTGGCACCACGGACATTCTGGTCGGATTTACGAGGATCAATACCCAGATTAACACTGACATCGACAGATTCTTCAAATTTGGATTTCGGCAGAGATTTTAGTAACTCAACCGCTTCATCAAAACCGTATAATTTGCCCGGTTCGACTTTTTCTGCAATGACTTTTTGTCTTTTGGTTAACTTGGCCATGTTACTTCACTCCCTCTGTATTAAGTCCCATACTTCTTGCCGTACCGGCAATTGTACGTACCGCTGCGTCCATATCGGCAGCAGAGAGATCAGGCATCTTGATATTGGCAATTTCTTCTAATTGCTCACGGTTAACAGTACCAACCTTGTCACGGTTAGGCACACCAGACCCTTTAGGAATACCGGCCGCTTTCTTTAACAGAACAGCCGCAGGGGGTGTTTTGGTAATAAAGGTAAAACTACGGTCATTAAATACCGTAATAACAACAGGAACGGGCATGCCTTTTTCCAGGCTGTCTGTTTTGGCATTAAATGCCTTACAGAATTCCATGATGTTGACACCGTGCTGACCCAGAGCCGGGCCTACTGGTGGACTAGGATTTGCAGAACCCGCTGGCACCTGCAATTTGATATATGCTTCGATTTTTTTAGCCATAATTTCCTCGTTTGGGTAATAACGCCCTGAATTGAATCAGGCTCCCCTGTTAATGCAGCCGGGAATTATACCCGACAAATAGCAATACCGCCACAGTTTTTTTACTGTGGCGGTATTTGTAAATACACTTTAAGCTTTTTCGACCTGAATAAACTGCAGATCAACCGGTGTGGAACGACCAAAGATACTGACTGAGACGCGCATTCTGCTCTTGTCGTAGTCCACTTCTTCAACTACCCCGTTAAAGTCGTTAAACGGACCGTCGATAATACGCACCAGTTCGCCCACTTCAAACAGAACTTTCGGTCTGGGTTTATCCGTACCTTCCTGAATACGATTCATAATCGCATCCACTTCCTTATCTGTAATAGGTGCCGGCTCATCTTTCTTGCCGCCGATAAAGCCCAGTACTCGCGGCGCATCTTTAACCAGGTGCCAGGTGTCATCGTTCATTTCCATCTGCACCAGAACGTAGCCCGGGAAAAATTTACGTTCACTCTTGCGCTTTTTGCCGCCACGCATTTCAACCACTTCTTCGGTAGGTACCAGAATTTCCCCGAAAGAATCTTCCATACCATAACGGGCAATGCGCTCTTCCAGAGAGCGTTTGACTGCTTTTTCGTAACCTGAAAAGGCCTGTACTACATACCAACGTAATGCCATTTAATTATTTCCCCCAGCTATCCCTGACCAGTCAATAAGCGAACACCCCAACCAATGAGCTGGTCAAAGGTCCAGAGAATAATACCCACTATCACCACCATAACACCAACGGTCAGGGTTGTCTGAGTGGTCTCTTTTTTACTGGGCCATACGACTTTTTTCATTTCAACAACCGAGGCACGCACAAACGCTATAGAGGCGGCGCCTTTTTCGGTTTTCGCTGAAATAAGAAAGGCAATAATTACCGCGGCAAACACACCCAGTACTCGATAAAGTACGGACAGTTCTTCCTGTGAATAATACACATACATAGATGCCGCAATGATAGCCACTGCAATAATTAGTTTTATTTTATCTGCCATTAATATGTCTTAATGCTGTTGATAAGCACTTAAAAATACTTATCGTTTAAAAAGAAAAAAGCACAATCCTGTTTCCATAAAGCATTTCGCCAATATCGCAAGAGTTGTGCTGCTTTCAAAATGTGGCAGGCCAGGAGGGAATCGAACCCCCAACCCCCGGTTTTGGAGACCGGTGCTCTGCCAATTGAGCTACTAGCCTGTGGTTTGAATAGTGCCTGGTTTAAGAGGCTTTAGGTTTTATTCAGGAAACCTTTTGCTTTTGGTTATTGGCTTATGAGCCAACTCCCTCAATCCCCCTTCTAAAGAAGGGGGAAGTAAGAACGATTACTTATTCAATAATCTTGGCTACAACACCCGCACCCACTGTACGGCCACCTTCACGAATCGCAAAGCGTAAGCCTTCTTCCATCGCAATAGGAGCAATCAGGGTAACGGTCATCTGCACGTTATCACCTGGCATTACCATTTCTACACCTTCGGGTAATTCACAGGCACCGGTGACGTCAGTGGTACGGAAGTAGAACTGGGGACGATAGCCTTTGAAAAATGGGGTGTGACGACCGCCTTCCTCTTTGCTCAGTACATAGACTTCAGCTTCGAAGATGGTGTGTGGCGTAATGGAACCGGGCTTGGCCAGTACCTGACCACGCTCAACTTCTTCACGCTTGATACCACGCAGAAGTACACCTACGTTATCACCCGCCTGACCCTGGTCAAGCAGTTTACGGAACATTTCTACACCAGTACAGGTGGTGGTCTGTGTTTCCTTGATACCGATGATTTCGATTTCTTCACCCACCTTGATGATTCCACGTTCGATACGACCGGTTACTACGGTACCACGACCGGAGATAGAGAATACGTCTTCCACTGGCATCAGGAAGTCACCGTCTACCGCACGCTCTGGCTCAGGGATGTATTCATCCATAGCATCAACCAGTTTGTAGATAGAAGGTACACCGATGTCGCTCTGGTCGCCTTCCAGTGCCTTCAGGGCAGAACCGATAATAATTGGAGTGTCGTCACCTGGGAAGTCGTAGGTATCCAGCAGTTCGCGGATTTCCATTTCGACCAGTTCCAGCAGTTCTTCGTCGTCAACCATGTCCGCTTTGTTCATGTATACGAGAATATAAGGAACACCAACCTGACGGGATAATAAGATGTGCTCACGTGTCTGAGGCATTGGGCCGTCCGCAGCACTTACAAC
>JALTKC010000396.1 GCA_027076245.1 Gammaproteobacteria bacterium | reverse complement strand
ATCCTACACGTATTGGCATTATCAATATTCTTAATCAGATGGGGGCTGATATCAGCCTGTCCAATAATCAGGAAGTGGGTGGTGAGCCAGTAGCAGATATTCGAATCCGTTCTGCTCGTTTAAAAGGTATTCATATTCCTGAAGATCAGGTTCCTCTGGCTATTGATGAGTTTCCGGCTATTGCTGTTGCTGCGGCCTGTGCGGAAGGTCAGACGGTGTTGACCGGTGCTGAAGAACTGCGGGTTAAGGAAAGTGACCGTATTCAGGCTATGGTTGACGGTCTGCAGGTTCTGGGGATTGACTGTGAAGGTACGCCGGACGGGATGATTATAAATGGCGGAATTCTGGGTTCCGGTACTGTGGACAGTAGGGGGGATCATCGTATTGCCATGTCCTTCGCTATGGCCGCATTGCGAGCCAGTGGTGAAATTAGCATTAAAGACTGTGCCAATGTAAATACCTCTTTCCCTGATTTTATCCAGCTGGCCCGAACCTCCGGTCTGAAGGTTGAGGCTCAATAAACTATGGCTGAACATATCCCGGTTATTACCCTGGACGGCCCCGGTGGGGTTGGCAAAGGGACGATATCTGCTCTGGTGGCCAGGGAACTGGACTGGCATTACCTTGACAGCGGGGCACTGTATCGCCTGACAGCACTGGCTGCTCAGCAGAAAGGGATTGATTTTGCGAATATTGATGCAGTGGCGGATATTGCTGAACATTTGCAGGTAGAATTTCAGCCTGCGGGTGGTATTTTACTGGATGGTCAGGAAGTTGAAGCCCTGATCCGTACCGAACAGGCAGGCGCAAATGCTTCTAAAGTGGCGGCTGTGCCTGAAGTAAGGGAGGCGCTGTTTAAACGCCAGAAAGCTTTTTTACAGCCTCCCGGCCTGGTGGCGGACGGACGTGATATGGGTACCAGTATCTTTCCTGATGCCGATTTAAAAGTTTTTTTAACCGCTTCAGCGGATGAAAGAGCGAAAAGACGCTATAAGCAGTTGATTGAAAAAGGAAATAATGTTAATATTGAAAGTCTTCGCAAGGAAATACAGGAGAGGGATGAACGGGATATGAATCGTTCGGTCTCACCCCTTAAACCGGCGGAAGATGCGCATCTTATTGATACCTCTGAGCTCTCTATTGGCGAGGTGTTTCAGGAAGTCATGCGCTTATACAGGATAACCAATAAAGATTCTCATTAGCTGTCTGGCTGTGAGGATCTTTTTTAGTTATAACGGCGTTTAAACGGCATACAGAATGGAAACCGTTTAAATATAATTTTAAACAACCGTAAAAACACAAGCCTGTACCATGGTGGTATTCGGTGGGTTTTTACCACAACAAAATGGTCAATTTATTGATCAGGAACATCTCTAATGAGCGAAGAAAGTTTTGCTGAACTATTTGAAGAAAGTCTGAAAAAGACAGAAATGAAACCCGGTGCTTTAGTGACCGGTGAGGTTGTCGCTATTGATAACGATTATGTTATTGTTAATGCAGGCCTTAAATCCGAAGGTGAAATTCCTCTGGAACAATTTGCTAACGATGGTGATCTTAAGGTCGGTGACAAGGTTGAAGTTGCCCTTGATACCATTGAAGACGGCTATGGCTCAACACGTCTGTCACGAGAAAAGGCGAAGCGTGCTGCAGCATGGATTCGTTTAGACAAGTCGTTTGATGCTGATGAAACCGTAACAGGTACTATTATTGATAAGGTTAAAGGTGGCTTCACTGTTGAACTTGGTGATATTCGTGCCTTCCTGCCTGGCTCATTAGTTGATGTCCGTCCGGTTCGTGACTCCACTTACCTGGAAGGTAAAGAGCTTGAATTTAAAGTCATCAAGCTGGATCAGAAACGTAACAATGTTGTGGTATCCCGTCGTGCAGTGGTTGAAATTGAGAACTCTGCAGAACGTGAACAACTGCTGGAAAACCTGGAAGAAGGTCAGACTGTCAAGGGTATCGTCAAGAACCTGACTGACTATGGTGCCTTTATTGACCTGGGCGGTGTAGATGGTCTGCTGCACATAACCGACATGGCCTGGAAGCGTGTTAAGCATCCTAGCGAAATCGTCTCCATCGGTGATGAAATTGATGTTAAAGTCCTTAAGTTTGACCGTGAACGCTCTCGTGTTTCTCTGGGTCTTAAGCAGACCGGCGATGATCCATGGCTGGCCATTAAGGAACGTTATGCTGAAGGTACTCGCCTGAAGGGTAAGGTAACCAACCTGGCTGACTACGGTTGCTTTGTTGAAATCGAAGAAGGTGTTGAAGGTCTGGTACACGTTTCTGAAATGGACTGGACTAACAAGAATATTCACCCATCCAAAGTGTGTAATGTCGGTGATGAAGTTGAAGTAATGGTACTGGATATCGATCCAGAGCGTCGCCGTATTTCACTGGGTATGAAGCAATGCTCTCAGAATCCATGGGAAGTCTTCTCTGCCACTCATAACAAGGGTGACAAGGTTAAGGGTAACATTAAGTCTATTACTGACTTTGGTATCTTTATCGGTCTGGAAGGTGGTATTGATGGTCTTATCCACCTGTCTGATATTTCCTGGAACAGCACTGGCGAAGATGAAATCACTAACTTTAAGAAAGGTGATGAACTGGAAGCCGTGGTTCTGGCAGTTGACCCTGAACGTGAGCGTATCTCTCTGGGTGTCAAGCAGATGGATCAGGATCCATTCTCAACTTATGTGGCTGCTAATCCTAAAGGTTCTGTTGTTAAAGGAACGGTTAAGGAAGTGGATGCCCGCGGTGCCGTTATTGAGCTGGCAGAAGGTGTTGACGCCTATCTGAGAGTGTCTGAACTGTCCCGTGAGCGTGTGGAAGACGCTTCCACTGTACTTAAAGTGGGTGACGAAGTTGAAGCCAAGTTCATCGGTGTTGATCGTAAGAGCCGGGTTATCAACCTTTCCATTAAAGCAAAAGATGTTGCTGAAGAAGCTGAAGTTATGCAGGAATATACAGATGGTGGTTCAGCTACCACTTCTCTGGGTGATCTGCTGAAGGATCAGTTAAGCAAGAAATAAAAGCAGTATCGGGCAGTTATATTAGAACGGGGCATACCTGTTCTGATATGACTGCCCGAATTGTTTTTTAAAATAGCTGACACAGCTCTAAATTGCACTGAATATTGCAAACTATTACAATCGACCAAAGGATAATTAATACAATGACAAAATCTGAGTTGATTGAAGCACTTGCTCAAAAACAGTCTCAACTGGCATATAAAGATGTCGAACTGGCTGTCAAGACAATGCTGGATCACATGGCCTCAACTCTGGCTTCCGGCGAACGCATTGAAATCAGAGGTTTTGGTAGTTTTTCCTTACATTTTCGCCCACCGAGAACGGGTCGAAATCCAAAAACCGGAGATGCTGTTACTCTGGCCTCCAAATATGTCCCGCACTTTAAGCCGGGTAAAGAATTAAGAGAGCGGGTGAATCGCACACGTTCAAAAGAAATGCTTTAAATCTATTTTTAAACTGTTTTCCTGACTTTTTAACAGGACTCTTTCAACGGACTCTACAACAGAGCCTGATACTGTTAGCTAACTTTAATCACTGGCCGGATAATGAAGCGACTTTTCAGCATTCTATTTCTACTTATCTTTATGGCACTGGGCGTTGCAATCGCCATAGTTAATGCTGATGAAGTGGTT
>JALTKC010000395.1 GCA_027076245.1 Gammaproteobacteria bacterium | reverse complement strand
GTCTGGCAAAAATGGCAGACTTAATTGAACTGTTAGAGGATAAGGTTAACATTATTTATCTGGAAGAGCTGCGCGAACAGGTTAACTGGAAGCATAAACTATACGGGCTGGCCTGCGGACTTTTTCCAGAACTGGTTTATGCACATCAGTGGTCAGATGTCAGGGCAGAGGATCCGGCTGTGATTTTATTTACGTCCGGATCAGAAGGTATTCCAAAAGGAGTGGTATTATCGCATAAGAACCTGATCAGCAATATGAACCAGCTGGGCACTAAAATTGATTTTAATAAAAACGACATTATCCTTAATGCCCTGCCATTGTTTCATTCCTTTGGCTTAAGCACGGCGACACTGGTGGCCATTTTAAACGGCATGAAAGTATTTTTATACCCATCACCACTACACTACCGGATCATTCCGGAAGTAGCCTACGATATTAATGCCACCATGTTGTTTGGCACCAATACCTTTTTAAAAGGTTATGCAAAGTATGCTCATAATTATGATTTTTTCAGTATCCGTTATGTCTGTGCCGGAGCGGAAGCGGTACAGAAAGAAACCCGGGAAATTTACGCTGAAAAATTCGGCTTAAGGATCCTGGAAGGCTATGGGGCCACAGAAACCAGCCCGGTTATTTCCATGAATACCCCCATTGATTACCAGACCGGCAGTGTCGGTGTGCTGTTACCGGGTATTGAATATCAGCTTAAACCCGTGCCGGGTATTGAAACAGGTGGTCAGCTGTTTATTAAAGGTGATAATGTTATGTCGGGTTATCTGCGCCATGAAAATCCGGGCGTACTGGAACCGGCTGAATCAGATTACGGTTCCGGCTGGTATGATACCGGGGATATTGTGGATATAGATAATGATGGTTTTGTCTATATTAAAGGCCGGGTAAAACGCTTTGCCAAAATCGGCGGAGAAATGGTTTCCCTGTCCATGGTAGAAAGTATGGTTAAACAATGCTGGCCGGAACATGACCATGCAGTCGTCAGTATTCCGGATCCGGCTAAAGGAGAACAGCTGATCCTGCTGACAACATTCCAGGAAGCTGACAGAAAGGACTTATCAGCTTTTGCCAAAAAACATAAAGTGGGTGAAATTAATATCCCCAGACAGATAAAAACAATTGATAAAATCCCATTACTTGGAACCGGTAAAACTGACTATACAGAAATTAAGAAACAGCTCTGCTCTTAAGTCCTCCTTTATCCCCTTTTTTCAAAGGGTGATAAAGGGGGTATAAGTATTTAATTGGCAACCCCCTCAATCCCCCTTCTAAAGAAAGGGGAAGTTAAAAACGTAATAAATGGATGGAAACTATTCAGACTAAATACGGTTTATTTGTGTGAGTTAACATAGTCTTTCAGAACGCTGTCCAGTCGTGTCTGCCAGCCTTTCCCGGTAGCACGAAAATATTCAAGCACTTCTTCAGACAGTCGGATACTGATAGGTTTTTTAGTTTTATCACTTTTCGGTCTGCCTCTGCTCGCTTTTACGATTTTATTTAAGGAGGGAATATCAGCAGCATGCCTTGAATGTGAAAACATGTCATCAGTCCATTCTGGATTCTCATTGTCTGTTTTTTCAGAGTTAATTTTTTGTGTCGTGTTCATATATTTTAACTCTGACTGTTTATGGATCATAGGTTAGAGATCATTAGCATTATGAATAATTTCCAGAGCATCCTTAACCGTCTCACGAACCTCTTCGGTTTCATCATTGCTTAATGACTGAATGGCCGGTATGGCATCGGGGCTTTCTGTAAGGCCCAGGTAATAACAGGCATCATTTCTTACGGCTGGATTTTCTGCTTTTAGTAACTCAGTTAAGTCAGGGATCAGTGTTTTAATGGCATCACTTCCCTGTAAATCTTCAAAAATTGCCCCTATGCCGATCTTGGCACCCAGCGGGGTATCATCATCAGCCATCATTTTAGGGAAAATTTTAAGCAGTTCCGGTTCTTTTTTTACCATGGCGAGGACTTTTTTCATTTCTCCGCTGGTAAACAGTTCAGAAAAATAATCCTGCATGCCGGTGTCTGACTGCAGGCGTGCAATCCATTGCTGTAAGTCTTTTTTACTCTGGGCACCGGTTAATTCAAACGGGCCGATTTTAACCCAGGGGACTGAACGGACATTCATTTTCTGAGCTTCCTCCGGAACCAGGGCAATATTGCTGACGTGTAACTGAGCAATTTCCCCGGCTTTTATTAACTCTGATAAGGCCTGCAGTACATTTGGGCAATGCGGACAGCCAGAGGCAATAAACAGGGTGACACTTACAGGTTCCGGCATGGTTTCTCTCTCTTATGTTTCATTTATTCCAGATTTAATTTTTTGGCCACAAAATCAATGTCCTTATCACCCCGGCCACTGAGATTAACCAGAATCTTTTTATCTTCAGGCAGGGTGGCGGCCAGTTTCATGGCATGAGCCACGGCATGGGCACTTTCCAGTGCCGGGATAATGCCTTCGTGACGGGACAGATCCATAAAGGCATCCAGGCATTCCTGATCCGTTGCAGTTTCGTACTGTACCCGTTCAATATCCTTCAGGTAACAATGTTGAGGGCCGACACCGGGATAATCAAGGCCGGAAGCGATGGAGTAAACCGGTAAGGGCTCACCCTGGCTGTTCTGCAGCAGGTAGCAGCTAAAGCCGTGAATAACACCGGGTTTGCCTTTAGTCATAGTAGCCGCGTGTTCCGGGGTATCCAGACCCTTGCCAGAAGGTTCTACACCAATCATCTGCACATTATCGTCTTCCAGAAACGCAGTAAATAAGCCCATTGCATTACTGCCGCCGCCGACACAGGCTATCAGATAATCGGGCAGGGTGCCGGTCATATCCTGAATCTGTTCTCTGGCTTCGGTACCAACAATAGACTGAAAATCCCGTACCATCATGGGGAAGGGGTGGGGACCGACGACTGAACCAATGGCATACAGGGAGTTAACCGGATCCTGAAGATAGGCTTCAAAGGCACTGTCAACGGCGTCTTTTAGTGTCCTTGTGCCGCGACTGACCGGGATCAGTTTAGCGCCCAGTATTTTCATACGAATAACATTAGGATGTTCTTTTTCAACATCAATTTCACCCATGTGGATTTCACAGTCGATACCCACCAGGGAACAGGCGGTAGCCAGTGCCACGCCATGCTGACCGGCGCCGGTTTCGGCCAGCACTTTGGTTTTACCCATGTGTTTGGCTAATAAGGCTTCGCCCAGGCAGTGGTTGATTTTATGGGCACCGGTGTGGTTTAAGTCTTCACGTTTTAAATAAATCTGTGCACCACCGCATTTTTTACTTAGATTTTTAGCATGATAGATGGGGCTGGGGCGGCCGACAAAATGAGTCATTAAATCCGCAAGTTCATTTTTAAAGGCATCGGTATCCTTAATCTCCAGATAGGCCTTATTAATATCATCCATAATGGCTTTTAACTCCGGCGGCAGTTGCTGCCCGCCGTATTCACCAAAAAAACCATTTTCATCGGGCATGGGAAGGAAATTATGATTAGGCATTATGGGATCCTTTCTTGTTTTTGTGTTTGGGACAGGGCGTGTAAATTGTGATGCAGACACGAGTATAAATAAATTTTCCGAGCTTGTGAATTTAATCCTACATATTACAGGGGTTTTAGATTCTTTTTACCGGCAGGTGGCTTTTATATT
>JALTKC010000394.1 GCA_027076245.1 Gammaproteobacteria bacterium | reverse complement strand
CTGGCAGAAGGTTGCCTGTCTGGCCAGCTGCATCCGGATATTTTTCTAAAACATTTATCTGGTTTTGTAAGAGATGGCGGTTTTCTGGTTATTACCACACAGACAACCACCTCTTTACTGGCTGAAATCTGCAGAAGAATGTTTTATCCTGTACTTAAAATAAAATATGGCAACACAGATTTGTCCGACAAACATATTTTGGCTGATCTGAAAAAAATTCTGTATCCACACCTTAAAACACTTAAGGGTATGAATCGAGATTATACTGACTGGATACAGGACAATATTATTCATCCCTGGGGGCAATCTGATTCATTTGCCTTTTCTATTAGTCAGGCACTGCAGGTTCTTGATAACGAATTTGAAATTATCAGCACCTCTCCACGCTTTATTACAGACTGGCGCTGGTATAAATCGGTAACCCATAAAAACAGCGGTATTAATCAGAGAGCAGACAGCTGTCATTATAATAATACCCACATGTTTCTGGATTATCGTTATCATAGTGAACAGCAACCAGAGCATATCAATGGTGAATACCTGACACAACTATGCAAAACAGCTTATGATTACCATACAAGCATGCACTCAGATACTCACCTGGACTATTTATCTGAATTTCTTGATTGCCTGAATAAAATTGCCGGACATATCAAACTGGACATGCCTGAAACAGCATTATCAATAGAAGATTATATTAATTTATTCCCTCAGTTTATAAAAAATAGTGATGCCATTGACTTTAAAAATTTCACTGGCTTCTTTGGCCGTGGATTACAGTTTGCCAGCTTTATAAAACAATAATATCTTGCTGGATCCAACTCTGGATTATAAACCATGAAAAAGTATCTAATTATTGGTGGTGACAGTTTTATTGGCCAGTCTCTTTTCAGATATATTAACCAAATTGAAAACAACATCAGTATTGATAAAACGACCCGTCGATCGGAACTGCTGGATAAACACACTTATTTTCTTAATCTTTCGGATCCAGAAGTAAGCATTCCTGATAAGGATTATGATACGGTTTTTTTCTGTGCAGGAATAACTTCTATTCAGGAATGTGAAGACAAGAGGGAGCTGGCTGAATTATGCAATTATACCAATACCATTAAACTGTTTCATGATATAAAGAAGTTACAGTCCAGAATCATTTTTCCATCAACCAGTCTGGTTTTTGACGGACATCAGAAAAGCTATAACCCAACTGATCAAGTCAACCCCCAAACCCGATATGGCTATTTAAAGGCCCGTGCAGAAAAGATGTTACAGGAATCAGAATACTCATACAGCATTATCCGTTGTACAAAGCTGTTATCCAGTAACCAATCTGTCTTACATAACTGGATTAATGCCCTACGCTCCGGTAGTAAAATTACCGCATTTGACGATATGTTATTTTCACCGGTTATTGGCATGGAAGCTATCAAATATATTTATCAGCTCAGTCAGGTAAAACAAAATGGGATCTGGCATATCTCTGCAAAAGATGAAATCTCTTATTATGATGCGGCCTGTTATATGGCTGAGTTACTGGGTGTCGATAAAAACAGGGTAATTCCGGAAAAAACTCATAATAAACCAGTTGTTTATAATCCTGAACATACTGTACTGGATATGTCAGATACGCTGAAAGCGCTTAATATTCAGCATCAGAAAACAGCCAGAGAAACGCTTCGGGAATTTGTGTTGAATTTTAAATAAAATTTATATGCTTGATACGATCATGTTTTAAATCAAACAAATAACGGTTCACTTTATCCATCCGACAGTTTACACGGCATTTAGATACATCCAGATGGTTAAGTACATAATCAATATTTGCCTTTCTTTTTTCGCCCTCCCAGATTTCAACAAAAGTATTATTATTTACATTACCATAGCAGAACTGTTTATCAAACAGGTGATCCTTACAGCCATAAACATCACCGGTTGACATGATATAGGCCATAAAAACAGGGGTAGAATAACAGCGGCTGTAACGTCGCTCTGTATCTTCATGATACAGCTGCATGGTTCTGGAGCGAAAACTGACTGAAAAGTCCTCGGTTTCCATGGCCCTTAGATCCTGTTCAAGCTGATTGTATTTATTAAGATCGTAGCTAATATTCTTATATTTCCGGGTCAGGCTTCCAGGTTCATGGGAATAAGGTTTTATTACAAAGTAATCAGCACCAATTTCATCTCTGGCAATCGCCGACAGGGTAAGCATATCGGCTTCATTTTCTGGTAACAACAGGGACTGAATGCCTATTGTACAGTCCAGATTATTTTTATTTCTGAATTCAACGGCTCTTTTGAGGTTGTCAATCACCCGTTTAAAGTCTTTCTCTCGTGTCTGGTGAATTTGAGCGTACGATTCCTCGGTTCCGGCATTAAGGGATACCTTGATCCATGAAATATACTGCAGGGCTTCCTGTATAAACTTATCCGTCATGGGAACCGCATTGGTCGTAAAGGAAACATCTATACCCGATTGTTTCGTAGCTTTAACCATTTGAGCAATATGTTTATGCAGCAGGGGTTCCCCCTCGCCCGCATACATAATGCTTTTAACACCTTTTTCAGCCAGTACCGGAAGTAACTGCTCCATTAGAGACACATCCAGTTTATTGGCCGTTTGATAACCAATATAATCGACAGCACAAAAAGTACAGCGATGATTACAGGCACCTACCGGAGAAATTTCCATATAAACAGGGTAAATTTCAGATAAATCAGAGATGTTGTCGCCAGCATCCAGTAACTGTGCAACTCGTTGCGGGTGGAAATGTAATTTCTGTCCATCAATATGAAGATCATCACTCATTACACAAACCCCAGGTGGTCTTTATCAATACCAAGATAATCGAGAATTAATTTGTTTTTTTCATTGGCGACACAATGATTATTGCAGTCTCTTACCGGATCAATATTAAAAAAACGACTTTTATCCTCAAACCAGAAATCACGAAAGCTTTTGTTTTTTATACTACCCATAAGACCATTCTCAAGATTATAGGCTTTATCCTGACAGGGATAAATATTTAAATCGGCACCAATAACCGGCAAGATCTGACAATAGGGGCACCAGTGATAATCTTTATCAAAGCACTCTTCCAAAAGATGGTAACTGTCGTAAATTTCAAAACCATCATCTTCAAAGTCCGATTTTGCCCTGGCAATTTCGTCCTTTACCTGCTGAAAAATAGATTGATGATAATTATTATTTTCCAGCGAATCATTACTGACCACACAGGGCGACATTTTAATACTGTTTGCTCCCGTTTGTTTTATCCGGTCTGTAAACTCATAAATATGTGCCGCATTTTTCTTATCGATAATATAACTCACACCCAGTTGACATTGACCATTAAGCTGGCTGAAGCGCAGCATATTATCCATTAGCCTGTCAAACTCACCCGCCTTAATTGAACGATACTCACTATAACTTGCATCATCCCAGCCATCAATGGAAATTCGTAACCACTGAGCATTAGATGAGAACACTTCAGCCAGTTCGCCTTTAAGTTTGGCACCGTTGGTTAAAGATGAAAATTCAATATCGGTTTCAGAAAGCTTTTTTACTGCCTCCAGTAAATGTTTATAGTAGAAGGGATCTCCTCCACCACTGAAAGTAATGGCTTTTACTCCCATATCAGAACAGTCATCAATGATTTCCATCATCTTGTCTCTGGGAATTGAATCTTTTGTCACCATATCCTG
>JALTKC010000393.1 GCA_027076245.1 Gammaproteobacteria bacterium | reverse complement strand
TCCTACTTCCAATTTTATTAAAAAGTGTTAGGATCAATAGGTTAAATCATTATTAACTGAACTATAATTCCAGAATGACTGGCCGATCTTATTTATAAGACCTTTTATTTAAGGATAAATATCACCCGATGTACACTCATTGCCCTAACTGCAATACCCATTTTTCCATTACTCAGGAATACCTTGATATTGCTAATGGTAAGGTTCGCTGTGGTAAATGCGATCATGTATTCAATGCTCTGGAAAACCTTTACAACAATGAGGAAGAGGCGGATTCTCCACAGCTTGCAACCGCCGTCAGCATCCCTGAAGAACAGCAGACACCCATAATTGATACTGAAGCTGGTTCAGAACCAGAAACAGAGGATGCTGCCCCTCAGGAAAGTGAGACCGCATCACCTGAACAGAGCGCACCTGAATCAGAAGCAACACCAGCCAATGCAGAACCTGAACAAACCACGGGCACTATTTCCCAGACAGACTACACACCTCCGCTGGCTAGTATTGATATTAAGGAAAAAATGGAGCGCATTGCTGCATCCCTGTCCGCCGCTACCCAGGAATTAAAAAATGCCCGAAAATCCGTCGGCTTTGAACGGCAGGAGTCTAAAGCAGAAAAACCGGATATATCAACACAACCTGATGAAACGGCAGTAAATTCTCCTGAAACTCAGGCACACGCAACTGTTTCTGAAACTGAAACTGAAACTGAAACTGAAACTGAAACTGAAAAATTATCAGAACCCCGTTTTGAAAACGATGACAAGGAAAGTAAAAACAACTTTTCTGCTCAGACGCAAGATTTTGAACCTGATAATCAGCCCCTGGAAATTGACACCATTGACACTGACACATCAGAGCCTGCAGTACCGAATACTGAAATAGCTGATAATATTGAGCCGGTTGAAACAGAAGAAGTACCTGAACTCGATATACAGAGCAACCTGAATGTGGATGAAGACAGGGAAGAAGAACCGGACGTTCAGGACAGTAAGACAGACGAAGCTGATCGTTCGGAACAACCTGCTCTGGAAGATGAACTGGAACTGGTGGATTTTTCAGAACAGCCTGAAGAAGAATCCGTCCAGCCTGCCACCACCGGTCATACTACGGTACCCATTGATGAAAGCGATATTGATATTCTGCAAAGCCTGATTGAAACTCAGGAGCATGAAGATATTGCTCCGGAAAACCTGATTGAAGAATTAAATGACATCAACAAAAGTTTATCCAGTGAAGGCGTTTCTCTGGATGATGAGCTGGATAGCGGTGATGATATTCTTGCTGAACTGGATCAACTGGAACAACTGGAACAACTGGAACAGGAATTTAATACTCAGGATAGTCAAACCCATACTGAAACAGAATCTAAAACCAGGCCCGACAGCTCTGACCATGACTTTGAAGACACTACAGAACAGGCCGTAGCCGAGAGCACCCAGAGCACAACCGTTCCAGTTATGGAAGAAGAGGTGGTTCCTTCTTTTTTAAATCAGAATGCCGCAAAGTCAGGTTCTCCGGCAAGCCTGTTCGGCTGGCTGTTTGCCACTCTGCTGATGCTATTGCTGCTGGCCGCGCAGTATCTGCATTTTAATAGTATGCAGCTGGCTGACAATCCCGATTACCGCCCCTTGCTGGAAACCCTTTGCCCTGTTACCGGCTGCGTTCTGCCTTTAAGAAAAGCACCGGATAAAATTATTACTGTTAACCATGATGTACACACTCACCCCTCAGTAAAAGATGCCCTTGAGATCCAGTTAAGCTTTAGAAACAAGGCCGACTTTACCCAGCAATTCCCCGTTCTGGAAGTCATATTCTCTAACCCTCGCGGTGAAATTATTGCCCGCAGGCAGTTCAGACCTGATGAATATCTGAACAGCAATACTGCCTATATTGCTGGCATAAAACCCAACCAGACTGAAAAAATAGACCTGGAAATTGTTGATCCCGATCCGGGTGCCTTGCTGAGTTTCCAGTTTAATTATTTATGAAGATCGGCTCCTGGGCCATCCAGGCACCACAACCAGTACCACAAACCAACAGCCAGCCGCCGATTATTCTGGCTCCCATGGCCGGCATCACAGACAAACCCTTTCGCCAGCTTTGCCGTAAAATGGGTGCCGCGCTTGCGGTATCCGAAATGGTTACTTCCAAAGCCGAACTTCAACATACTTTAAAAACCCGTTCCCGCTTAAACCATCAGGGTGAGCAGGCTCCTATTAGCGTTCAGATATTGGGTACTGATCCACAGCAGATGGCCGAAGCGGCCCGCTTTAATGTTGCTCACGGTGCCGATATTATCGACATCAATATGGGCTGTCCTGCCAAAAAAGTCTGCAATATAGCCGCCGGATCCGCCCTGTTAAAAAATGAGCCGCTGGTCAGAGAGATTCTCAGCACCATTGTACAGGCCGTGCCCGTACCCGTGACGCTTAAAATTCGCACTGGCTGGGATCCTCATAATAAAAATGCTCTGAACATTGCTCACATTGCTGAACAAAGCGGCATACAGGCACTGACCATTCACGGCCGAACCCGTGCCTGCGGCTATAAGGGACAGGCTGAATACGATACCATTAAACAGGTTAAAGAGGCTGTCAACCTGCCGGTGATTGCCAATGGGGATATCGACAGTGCTGAAAAAGCCGAGTTTGTTCTTAACTACACCCAGGCTGATGCTATTATGATTGGTCGCAAGGCATTAAGCGCCCCCTGGATTTTTGCTGACATTAACCATTATCTGACCACGGGCCAGCACCTGAGTGAACCGGATTTTGCTGAACGAGGCCAAATCCTGCTTAACTTACTGAATGACCTCTATGAATTTTATGGTGAGGCTCACGGCCTGAGAATTGCCCGCAAACATATTGCGGCTATTATAAAACCACTGCCCGGTGGGGAGATATTCTGGAAGACAATCAATCAAATTAATCATGCTGATAAACAGTATACAATGGTCAAAAATTTCTTCTACTAAGACTGTCCGGTTCTTCACACAAATAACAGGCCTGAAATAAAATTATTTTCCAGATTTATGATAAAAGTCAAAAAAAACAAAAATGCTTTTAAATGTGAGAATTTTCTGACACTTTAAGACCAATTTAAGTCTATAATAGGCATCTCCTCGCAAGACTATTTTACTTTTTGGTTCACCGTAATTTTTTAGGTTAAGTCCATGCCCATTGAACAAGATGTTTTAGCTGATATTAAGGATATGCCCGCCCCCGTCGCAGATACCGAAATAGATAATAATAATGATACTGCGGTACTGCGTGACTGTGTTCGTACTGTATTAACCAGCTATATTAAGGATCTGGAAGGTCATAGTGTTGATGATTTATACCAACTGGTACTGGCGGAGGTTGAAGCACCCCTGCTGGAAACCGTATTAGGTCACACCAATGGCAACCAGAGTAAAGCGGCACAGATGCTCGGCATCAACCGGGGTACCCTGCGTAAAAAACTGAAGCAATACAATATAAATGATTAAAATAAGCAGTTTTTGACAGATAAACTGATTTTATCTGTTTTTTCTGTGTCGTTATTATGTAGTGACTAAGACAACATTTTTGTGTTGTTTCATGTTGCGTTTCCCATTATTATATCCCGATCCTGCACTGTCTGCCCTGCAGCCGTGTACTGCACTAACTATTACTGGAGTCCCTGAATGGCTGTTATTAAAACCGCACTGATCTCTGTCTCAAATAAAGACAATATTATTGAATTCGCCAAAGCTCTGACTGAAATGCAGGTCAATATCCTTTCCACCGGAGGTACGGCTAAACTGCTGCAGGATAATAATATTCCGGTGACAGAAGTATCCGACTATACTGGCTTTCCTGAAATGATGGATGGGCGCGTTAAAACACTACATCCCAAGGTACACGGCGGTATTTTAGGCCGACGCGGTGTGGACGATGCGGTCATGCAGGAACACGGCATTGATGCCATCGATATGGTCGTAGTGAATCTGTATCCTTTTGAAGCGACTGTCGCCAACCCGGATTGCGACCTGGCCACAGCCATTGAAAATATTGATATCGGTGGCCCGACTATGGTACGGGCGGCGGCCAAAAACCATGAAAGCGTGGCCATTGTGGTTAACCCGGACGATTATGACGGCATTATTGATGAAATGAAGAGCAGTGCCGGTGAGCTGTCCCAAAAGAGCCTGTTCCAGCTTGCGGTCAAGGCCTTTGAACACACAGCTAAATACGATGGTCATATCGCTAATTACCTGGGCGCCATTAATTATGATGATCAAACTAAAGCGCTGTTCCCACAAACCTGGAGTATGCAGTTTAACCAGTCCCAGCAGATGCGCTATGGTGAAAACCCCCATCAGAATGCGGCATTTTATGTTGAATCCAGCCCCCAGGACGCCTGTGTCGCTACAGCCACCCAGATTCAGGGCAAGGAATTATCTTATAATAATATCGCGGATACCGATGCCGCTCTGGAATGTGTTAAACAGTTTAATGAGGCTCCGGCCTGTGTCATTGTCAAACACGCCAATCCCTGTGGTGTCGCTTTAGGTACCACTCAGCTGGAAGCCTATGACCGGGCATTTCAGACCGATCCCACCTCAGCTTTCGGCGGTATTATTGCGTTTAATGAAACACTCAATGCAGAAACGGCTAAAGCCATTGTGGATCGTCAGTTTGTGGAAGTCATTATCGCACCGGCCATTGATGAAGCAGCCCAAGCCGTTCTGGCCGACAAGAAAAATGTCCGGGTTCTGGCCTGTGGTCAGTGGGCAGACACCCCGATACCCGGCTGGGATTATAAACGGGTCAATGGCGGCCTGCTGATACAGGAACGGGATCTGGGCATGATTACGGAAGCTGATCTGAAAGTCGTCACTAAAAAGATCCCTACACCGGAACAGATGGCCGATCTGATCTTTACCTGGAAAGTAGCCAAGTTTGTAAAATCCAATGCCATTGTTTATGCCCGGGATAAGCAGACCATTGGGGTTGGCGCCGGACAGATGAGCCGGGTATACTCTGCCAAAATCGCCGGTATTAAAGCCGCTGATGAAAATCTGGAAGTGGCCGGTTCAGTCATGGCCTCCGATGCCTTTTTCCCCTTCCGCGACGGCCTGGACTCTGCCGCTGAAGCCGGGATCAGTGCCGTGATTCAGCCCGGCGGCTCTATGCGTGACCAGGAAGTGATTGATGCTGCCGATGAGCATGGTATTGCTATGGTGTTTACGGGGATGCGGCATTTTAGGCATTAAAAGCGTTGAGATTATTGTATGTGCTGGAATAATTTACAATATGAATCATAACTAAACAATCCTGAACTTATCAAACAGGTATGAACGAGTACAGATAAAAGCTTCAGGCATAAAAAAAGCGGCCGAGATAAACTCATAGCCGCTTTTGTACCTCCTTACCAAGCTTTCCTGCTTGCGGTTCATCCCTGAACCCTGTACTCCATTATCGCTCCTTCTTACGCCTTCCTTAAAAATCTCTTAAGAATCGTTCCTAATCGATGTATATATTCTATCAAATGTGCCACTTAGAACAATTAGGGTTCTCCACTACTCCAAAAGGGGAGGGGGTTATTTTTACCGGATATTCCATCCTGCACAGAAGAAAATAAAATCATTCTTCTTTTGTATCAAACACTTACAAACAGGCGCACAATGTAATTTAAAAATAAACAGCACACAGGATAAAAAAACAGATATAATTTTTGTGATGCGGTTAACAATAAACTTGCTTTAAAGTGCAAGTTAGAATGATTCCAGTGATTTTCTCAATGCGTTTAACCAAGTTCCTGAACACGCTGCAGGGCCATACGGTTAATATCCGCAGCATTCACCTCCGTATCAGACTCACTATAACAACGAAACTCAGGTGCATTGCCCGAAGGGCGAAAATGAATAATATCTTCATTTTCAAAGCTGATGCGTAAGCCATCGGTGGTATCAATAGCACTGATACTGCCCAGTTTTTCAATTAAGACTGCAAAATCTGTCTCTATTGCCGCTTTATTCTGCTCATAACTACCGCAGGTGTATTTTTCCAGCAATTGCTGACTGGTTTGTGTTGCAAAGTTTTTCAAACGGGCACTATAAGTAAAACGCTGAGGTAACTGGATGCTTAGTTCAGACAGACTGCACTGGCTTTCAACGGCAGCATGGAGCAGACTTAATAATACTACTACCGCATCACGTGTCGGTAGGGGTGATAATAAATAACCATTACGACGTACCGGTGTAGCCAGCAGAAAACCGCCATTAGCCTCGTATCCGGCCACCGCAGCACAGTCATCCTGTACAAAATGATTCATGGCTTCTATAACATAAGGGGAGCCGATTCGGGTGCGTTTAACTTCTGTAAAAGCCCCTGATTTTTCCGCACAGGTATTAGAACTGACCGGTGTCACCAGATGCTCGATATGCAGGTACCGGGCACATAATAAACCAGCTATATCCCCTCTGAGCCAACGGCCGGTTTCATCCGCAATCAGTGGACGGTCAGCATCGCCGTCTGTAGAAACAATGGCATCCAGTTGATATTCCTGCACCCACTGACGGGCCAGTTGCACATCTTCTTCCCGTACCGCTTCTGTATCAACTGGAATAAACCGCTGTGAATAACCCAGTTTTATGATTTCGGCGCCCAGCTCTTCCAGCAGATCGGGCAGTATATCCCTGGCTACGCCACTGTGCTGATAAACCCCGACTTTAAGTCCGCCAAATGCTTTTGAGCCGCTATCGGCATTTAACCCGCTATCGGCATTAACCGAAAACAATTGCCGATAGCGTTCAATATATTCATCCCGGGCGGTATTATCCACTTCACCCAGAGCATCCTGTGATTCAGCGAACTGCCCCAATTCATTAAACATAGCATCGGGTAAATCAATAAGCCGCTCTTTAATTAATCCTTCGTCCTCTTTGAGGATTTCCCCGGCCAGCTTATAAAACTTGATGCCGTTTCGATCATCAGGAATATGGCTGCCGGTGACCATAATAACCGGGCACTGATGCTGCAAACCGTATAGAGCCACCGCCGGAGTCGGGATAAAACCGGTGTTTATGACCTTGATACCACTGTCTTTAATAGCTCTGGCACAGGCCGTTAAAATAGCCGGGGTACTGTCGCGCAGATCACCTGCCAGGGCGATGGGAGTATGTTCAGTCAGTTGCTGAGTCTGTTTTAAATACTGGATAAATCCAAGAGTATAGACATAACAGACCTGATCGGTCATATCCTTAACCAGACCTCTGGCACCGCTGGTACCAAAGCCGACCTGACTTTGAGCCATTAAATTTTTAATCGTTGTCTGCATTATTTTGAATCTTTTTGTGAATCAAGGCAGGACTGTAAGTCGGTACGCCCATAGGTATCTTCAAAACGGACAATATCATCTTCACCCAGATAACTGCCGGTCTGAATTTCAATAATTTCCAGCGGGATCACACCCGGATTTTCCAGACGATGCTGAGTACCTAAAGGAATATAATTAGACTGATCTTCGGTCATAACAAATTCTTTTTCACCACAAAGAATTTTGGCTGTTCCCTTCACCACCACCCAGTGTTCGGCCCGGTGATGGTGCATCTGTAGAGATAACTGGGCACCAGGGTTGACAATAATACGCTTAACCTTAAAACGCTCCATTTCCACCAGTGTTTCGTAACTGCCCCAGGGGCGATATACCCGCTGGTGCAGCAGAGCTTCTTCTCGCCTGCCTTCCTTAAGCTGATTAACAATTTCCTTAACCTCCTGCGCTCGGGTTTTATCCGCCACCAACACCGCATCGGCCGTTTCCACTATCACACAATTATCCATGCCGACCACGGCAATCATACGTTCTTCCGCGTGCACATAGCTGTTACTGAGATCCACTTTCAGTACATCCCCGTGCAGGACATTACCGTCACTATCCTGCTCATTAATTTCCCACAGGGCCGACCAGGCCCCCACATCATTCCACTGGGCATTCAGGGGCAATACCACGGCTTTATCGGTTTTTTCCATAACCGCGTAGTCAATGGAGTCGGAAGGGGAAGCGGTAAACTCGTCCGCATTCAGACGACAGAAGTCCAGATCACTGCCGCCATGCAGTACGGCCTGGTGAACGGCCTCTACGATATCATGGGCATAGTGATCCAGTTCCTGAATAATGTTCTGAGCCTGAAACATAAACATACCGCTGTTCCAGTAATATTCACCGCTGTCCAGATAGGTCTGGGCCGTTGCCTGATCCGGTTTTTCAACAAACTGAGCCACCTTCCAGGCCTCCCGCCCTTCCAGTTTCCCATCCCGCTTAATATAACCATAACCCGTTTCAGCCTTATCCGGTACAATACCGAAGGTCACCAGCAGCCCCTGCTGAGCAATGGCGTAGCCTTCTGTTATGACCTTATGAAAAGCCTGAGTATTTTTTATGACATGATCCGCTGACAGCACCAGCATGACATCATCGGCTGAATCTTTTTTACTCTGAATATATTCTGCTGCCGCACAAATGGCTGGAGCGGTATTACGCCCCACCGGCTCCAGAATAATCTTGTCCACAGCCACCCCGATATCCTGCATCTGCTGGGCCACCAGGAAACGATGCTCCTCATTACAGACGATAACCGGTGCCGCCAGTTCAGGCACACCTTCCAGACGGGTCATGGTTTCCTGCAGCATAGTCTGTTCGCCGTACAGGGAGAGAAACTGCTTGGGATTCAGCTCCCTGGACATAGGCCATAAACGTGAACCTGAACCGCCGGACAAGATTACTGGGATGATCATAGAAACATTTTCCTTGTTTTATTTTTATATGTTCTGCTAACAGCAGTCGTTTAGGAACTGGCTGCTATTCACCAATAGGCAAGTTAAAATCTTTAATCAGGCCATCTGCTTCCTGCATTATATAGTCTTTAAACACCTTCGCAATAGGTGACAGGCGCTTTCCTTCTCGCTGGACTACATACCAGTGGCGGTAGATTGGAAAGCCTTCGACATTAATGATATTAAGCGTCTTTGCCCGCAGTTCAATTTCCAGGGTATGCAGGGAGACAATGGCCAGCCCCAGACCTTCTTCCGCCGCATGCTTTATGGCCCGGTTATTACTCATATCCATCTTGGTCTTGAATTTCAGATTATGTTCATTAAAAAATCGTTCCACCGCACTGCGGGTACCGGAACCCTGTTCCCGTATCACAAATTCCTCACGAGCCAGTTCCTTTAAACTGACCTGTTTTTCCCGCACCAGGTAATGTTTTGGGTGAGCCACGACCACTAAAGGATTTTCCAGAAAAGGCCGGGCCGTCAGATTATGCCCTTCCGGAGGGCGTCCCATAACCACCAGATCACACTCATTTTTCTCCAGAAGTTCCAGCAGCGTACTGCGGTTCGTAACATCCAGAGAAATGCTGATTTTAGGATACACTCTGGCAAAACGGGCCAGCATACGGATCACAAAATGGTTAGCGGTACTGGCGACCGCCAGCTTTAAATGCCCCTTGTGCAGGCTTTTCATCTGACTGATGGTTTCTTCCAGATCCAGCAGCTGCTGCATAGTGCTGCGGGCGTAGTTATACATTTCATTACCCACTTCCGTCAGATAGAGTTTTTTACCGAGCTTTTCTATTAACGGGGTATTAGCCTGCTCTTCCAGCTGTTTAATCTGCATGGAGACAGCCGGTTGGGATAAATGCAGCTCTTTAGCGGCACTGGTAAAATTAAGGCGTCGGGCAACCACCTCAAACACTTTAAGTTGTCGAAAAGTAAGGTTCATATTGTCTTTTTTCCACTGTTTTTATCTAAAACCCAATATAACATAAGCAATAACTTATGATAACAATCAAAAAATAAAGTTTTACTTTATAGTAGTTTTAAATTATATTTCCCTACACAGTTTGTAAGGGTACTTCATTTGTAAATTCCTCCATTCACAAATCAGGCCTCTCACAACCGAATTTTTAACCCCCCATTTAAAGGAAACGGACAAATGGCATTATTAGACCAAACAAATCGTTACTCCGATTTAAGTCTGAACGAAGACGAATTATTAGCTGGCGGCAATCACATCCTGGTTGCTTATACTATGGAACCTGCAGAAGGTTATGGTTACCTGGAAGCGGCTGCCCACTTTGCTGCTGAATCTTCCACTGGTACCAATGTTGAAGTATCCACTACTGATGACTTCACCAAAGGTGTAGATGCTCTGGTTTATGAAATTGATGAAGCCAAAGGCATCATGAAAATTGCATACCCGAATGAGCTGTTTGACCGTAATGTTATTGACGGCCGCGCCATGATCGTTTCCTTCCTGACTCTGGCTATTGGTAATAACCAGGGCATGGGTGACATCAAGAACGCTCAGATGTTTGACTTTTACGTGCCCCCTCGCATGCTGCAGTTATTTGACGGTCCTGCCAAGGACATTTCTGATATGTGGCGTATTCTGGGTCGTCCAATTAAAGACGGTGGTTATATTGCCGGTACCATTATTAAGCCTAAATTAGGCCTGCGTCCTGAGCCATTTGCTGAAGCAGCTTACCAGTTCTGGCTGGGCGGTGACTTCATCAAGAACGACGAGCCACAGGGTAACCAGGTTTTCTGTCCTATGAAGAAAGTTATTCCTCTGGTTTATGACGCTATGAAGCGTGCCCAGGATGAAACCGGTGAAGCTAAATTATTCTCAGCTAACATCACCGCTGACGATCACCATGAAATGTGTGCCCGTGCAGACTATGTACTGGAAACTTTCGGCCCTGATGCAGACAAGGTTGCTTTCCTGGTTGACGGTTATGTAGGTGGTCCTGGTATGGTTACTACTGCACGTCGTAACTATCCTAACCAGTATCTGCATTATCATCGTGCTGGTCACGGTGCGGTTACTTCTCCTTCTTCCAAGCGTGGTTATACTGCGTTTATCCTGGCCAAGATGTCTCGTCTGATGGGTGCTTCCGGTATCCACGTAGGTACTATGGGTTATGGTAAGATGGAAGGTGATGCTTCTGACAAAATCATTGCTTACATGATTGAGCGTGACGAGTGTCAGGGTCCTGTATACCACCAGAAATGGTATGGTATGAAGCCAACTACTCCAATTATCTCCGGTGGTATGAACGCACTGCGTCTGCCAGGCTTCTTTGAAAACCTGGGTCACGGTAATGTTATTAACACCTCTGGCGGTGGTTCTTATGGTCATATCGACAGCCCTGCGGCAGGTGCGATTTCCCTGCGTCAGGCTTATGACTGCTGGAAGCAAGGTGCTGACCCAATTGAGTACGCTAAAGAGCATAAAGAATTTGCCCGTGCCTTCGAATCTTTCGAACACGATGCAGACGCTCTGTACCCAGGCTGGAGAGACAAGTTAGGCGTTCACAAGTAAACCATTACCTGTGTATGCTTAATTAAGCGGACAAAGCCTCTGTTTTCAGGGGCTTTGTTGTCTATAAACCCCAAAAACACTAAAAATTCAGTGTTATTGCCAAATAATTTTTAAACGCATTTCTCCGTAGAGCATCTGATGTCCAGTAAGCCTTGTTAAAGTTTCAGAGGCAGGACGCCGATGAAAAGCCCCCATGGATGGGTTCACGGAGTCTTTAACAAGGCTTACTGGATAGCAGATGCGGAGATAGATGAATAAAATTATTCGGCAATAAAACTGGCCATCAGGAAAAGACCATGAGCGATCAAGATATTGAACAATACAAAATAACCACCGAACCTTTCTACAAGCCGCAGGAAGATGAAATTGACTTATATGGAGCCGCCTATGATGCGCGTCTTCCGGTCATGATTAAAGGCCCTACCGGCTGTGGTAAATCCCGCTTTGTTGAACACATGGCATGGAAACTGGGCAAGCCCCTGATCACCGTTGCCTGTAATGAAGACATGACCGCTTCCGATCTGGTGGGTCGTTACCTGCTTGATGCCAACGGTACCCGCTGGGTGGACGGCCCGCTGACCACCGCTGCCCGTATCGGCGCCATCTGTTATCTGGATGAAGTGGTTGAAGCCCGTCAGGATACCACTGTCGTCATTCACCCTCTGACTGACCATCGTCGCAATCTGCCGCTGGACAAAAAAGGGGAAATGGTTGAAGCCCATCCCGATTTTCAGCTGGTGATCTCCTATAACCCCGGTTATCAGAGCCTGATGAAGGATTTAAAACAGTCCACTAAACAGCGTTTTTCTGCCCTGGAGTTTGATTACCCGACTGCATCAGTTGAAGCCTCAATTGTGGCGCAGGAAGGCGGTATTGACGAAGATACAGCTGCCAAACTGGTTAAAATTGCCCATGCCGCCCGTAATCTGAAAGGCCACGGTCTGGATGAAGGTATTTCTACCCGTCTGCTGGTTTATGCGGCCAACCTGATGAATAAGGGTATTGCGCCTAAGTCAGCCTGCCGTATGGCTCTGGTTCGTCCTATTACGGATGATATTGATATCCGTGATACGCTGGATCATGCTATTGACAGTGTTTTTGCCTGATACTAATCACCCATATAAAAACGCCAATATAGCTAAATTATTAAACCTAAATAAATCAGTTGAACCTACTGCGAATGTCCATAGCACTGAATCTACAAGGATTTACAGGTTATTTTGACTTCACCCGTAGGGTGACTACGAATAAAGCCAAAATAACCTGTAAATCCTTGTATCTCCAGCACTCTGATCATTCTCGCTACGATTCAACTGATTTATTTAGGTTAAAAACCGGTGAGCATAAGAAATGACTGAGACTGAAACCATGACCATACTGGAAAGTTACCGCGTCCAGCTAAAATGCAGTTTTGAACAGATTGATAATGTCTTTGACGACTGTCTGGAAGAAGCGTTGCTGACCTTTAGTGAGCAGGGGGTAAAAGACTACCTGTCCGGAGCCTCATTAGTATGTATGATTGGTCGTGGTTTTGAGCCGGTACTGGTCTATATGGAAGAACTGCCGCAGATTGTCCGCCATACGGACGAGACCATGCTCAATATCGTCTCCAAATGTGTCTGGGACATGTCCCGCACCCCTAATGGTAAAGCCATTCTGCCGTTTTTACAGTCCCTGCCGGAGGCGGCCCGCCGCCTGGGTAGCGCAGAGCAGTTTCAGCATTATATTGATGTAGTCTTCGATATGATGAAAAACACCACCCGCTCTATACATGGTCATATTGACACGATTCCAAGTACCGGTCTGCCGGAATTTCTGGAACACGCACCTTATCTGTTAAGTCAGTTGTCTATTGAAGGTCTGCGTAACTGGGTACAGTACGGTGCCGATAACTACCGAAACCATCCTGAACGTCAGAAAGATTATTTCAGTCTGCAGTCTGCCGATAGTCGTGCAGTATTACAACGTGAACGTCATGGCACCCTGTTTTCTGATAATGAACGCAAGCTCAATCTCTACCTGAAATGCCTGTGGGAAGACAGCGATCACTTTGTACCTTATTCCCTGGGTTGGGATGAACTGCGCAAGCCGGTACCTTATTATGACAGCCTGGGTATTCGTATTCCTGATGTCTATGATGACAAGGACGATATCCGCGGCATTGACCGCTACCGGGCTACCATTGCCCATATAGCGGCCCACAGGCGCTGGACAGAGGCGGTTTTTGCGGATAA
>JALTKC010000392.1 GCA_027076245.1 Gammaproteobacteria bacterium | reverse complement strand
ATAATTATGCTGATTATGTCCTTTCAATCTGCCAGAAACATGTGACTGATGTCGATCAGGCCAATGTCAGAACCCGACCCAGCCGCAATGGTAAATACCTGGCGGTTACCGTCACCTTTACCGCCACCAGCCGTGAACAGCTGGATAATCTGTATCATGAGCTTAATGCTTATGAGCATACTAAAATGGCGCTTTAATTTTTGTCTAAAGCGCACATTTCAAAACCCGGTACTCTAATAGTCCGCACCCTGGGACTGCAGGCTTATGAGCCCATCTGGCAGGCCATGCTGGATTTTACGGAGCAGCGCAATGCCGATACCCCGGATGAAATCTGGCTGCTGGAACATCCACCGGTATTTACCCTGGGCCGTAACGGTAAGCAGGAACATATTCTGTCTTCTTCAGACATTCCGGTTATTCCCATTGACCGCGGCGGTCAGGTAACCTATCACGGCCCCGGCCAGTTAATTGCTTACCTGCTGCTTGATATTAAACGCCGGGGTATGGGGGTACGTCATCTGGTCAGTCAGATTGAACAGAGCATTATTGATACCCTGGCTGAATATGGCCTGCAGGCCTGCGCCCGCAGGGAGGCGCCCGGTGTTTATATCAACGAGGCCAAAATCGCAGCACTGGGTCTGCGCATTAAAAAAGGCTGCAGTTTTCATGGCCTGAGTCTTAACCTGAATATGGATTTAAGACCCTTCAAACAGATCAATCCCTGCGGTTATAAAAATCTTGAAGTCGTTCAGCTTTGTGACTATATTGAAAAGGTAAACCCTCAACTGGTGCAACAACAACTGACTTTCCACCTGGCCAGACACCTCGGCCATAGCATACCCGGTAAGAGCGCACCTGAAAAGACACTGGTCTGGAAAGAAGGATTCTGAAATTTTATGGCTGAAAATATTATTGTAAGAAAGGCAAACAGTGATGATCTCGAATCACTCCTGACTTTACTCAACAGTCCTGAAGCCGATAATGGTCAGGCACTGCAGGGCCATGATGCCAATACCATATACCAGTCCATTCTTGAAGACAGTAATTACTTTCAGATTGTAGCCAGTTCAGAACAGGGACTGATCGGGACACTGACTTTAGTCATTATTGTACAGATGAGTCATGAAGGCAGCAGCAGTGCACTAATTACCGATGTGATCTGCAAGGACAATGATGATGATATAGCAAGAGAATTATTAAAGTACGCCAGCAAACTGGCGGAAGAATACGGCTGTTTTAAAACCGTCGTACACTGTG
The DNA here is from genome assembly GCA_027076245.1 of Gammaproteobacteria bacterium. Classification (GTDB taxonomy): domain Bacteria; phylum Pseudomonadota; class Gammaproteobacteria; order GRL18; family GRL18; genus JANELJ01. The sequence goes on along the minus strand of JALTKC010000392.1, from coordinate 12,347 downwards.
ATTACCAGCAGGAAATGATTGCGGCGGCCTGTAAAGAACTGGGCTTTAAGGCCGGTACAGACTGTTTTGTCTTAGGCTGAAAAAATAAAATACCGAATGAGTAATGATTTAACCTGACAGATTGAGCATCTTGCCGGTATTATAAAACTTGTCTAAGGCTAAGGTTAGTTACACGGGCAGGGATGCCCGCGCTCTCAGGAGTGATTGAGTCAGGTCAGGGAATATTTTTTCAGGCGGTATAAAAGGGTATCCCGGGTCAATCCCAGTAAACGGGCCGCGCGGGTACGGTTGCCTGAGGTTTTTTCCAGAGCCTGACGGATCAGTTCAATTTCCAGTTGTTCCAGAGACAGGCCATTTTCCGGTAAGGAAACCAGAGTATTTTTGCCACCCTGTCTGGCCGTTTTAATTTCAACAGGAAGGTTATCTGCATTAACCGTCTGGCCAGCCAGCAGTATGGTCATGCGTTCACACAGATTGCGCAGTTCCCGGACATTACCCGGCCAGTGGTATTCTTTCAGAACTTTTATCGCCGCTTTACTGTAATTAGGTGCAGCGACCTGATATTGCTCTGCCAGTGTCTGAGTAAAATGTTCCAGCAAGGCTTTTAAATCACTGATACGCTCACGCAGGGGCGGGATTTCCAGCGGGATAACATGCAGGCGATAAAACAGATCTTCCCGGAAATTGCCTTTTTTAATTTCTGCACGCAAATCACGGTTGGTGGCCGCAATAACCCGGACATCAACTTTTTCAGTAACAGTAGAGCCTACTTTTTCACATTCCGAGGACTCCAGAAAACGTAACAGCTTGGCCTGAACCGGCAAAGACAGTTCTCCCACCTCATCCAGAAACAGGGTACCCTTATGTGCAGATTGCACATAGCCCTGCTGATCGGCAATGGCACTGGTAAAAGCCCCTTTAATATGTCCGAACAACATGGATTCGGCCAGATTTTCCGGAATGGCGGCACAGTTAACGGTCACCATGGGCTGATCTTTTCTCTGACTGTCGTTATGAATAGCACGGGCAAACAGCTCCTTACCGCTGCCGCTTTCCCCCTGAATTAACACCGTTACATCAGAAGCCGCCGTTATTCTGGCCGCCCATACCACACGAGTCAGTTCAGGCGAATCACCTATCAGCGCTGATGGCTGCTTATCAGTATGCTCATTGCTACACTGCCTGGAATTGATCATGGCTGTTTCCGTATTTATTAAAAAAGACTAAAGTTAAAAGAAGGTTAAAAAAGAATCGAGTTTACAAAATTTTCAGTGCTGACATAATAGCAGACAACGATAATAATTTAAAATGATTCAGATCAAGACAGAACCGCCGACAGGCACCTTTTAAACAGTATGAATACCTCATTACATCAACAATTTATGACAGCTGCCATTGAACTGGCCCAGACTTCCATTGAACATTGCGGCGGCCCTTTTGGAGCGGTAATTGTAAAAGACAGGCAGATCATCGGCCGCGGCAGTAATCAGGTGACCAACCATAATGATCCCACCGCTCATGCCGAGGTAGAAGCCATTCGTAATGCCTGCCGTAATATTGATCACTATGTCCTCAGCGGCTGTACCCTGTACGCCAGCAGCCAGCCCTGCCCCATGTGCCTGTCAGCCATTTACTGGGCCCATATCGATCGGGTTTACTATGCCAATACCTATGAGGATGCCAGCAGAATCGGCTTTGATGATGCCTTTATCTTCAGGGAGCTCCGACTGCCCGACGAACAGAAAAATATCACCCTGGCCCGTATTAATGAGCCGGAAGTACTGGCAAAAGCCCTGAATGTTTTTAAGAACTGGGAGCTGTCTGAATTTAAAAAACCCTATTAAGCAGAATAACACTCAATTCAACAGACAGTTCAACGGATTTATTTAGGTTAAAATCCGTTCGACAGACTCTGGCTATCAATGCTAAAATGGCGCTTTTAAATAGCTTAACACTCGTCATAATTATAAAACGATATAACAAAAAATGGATAAACTGGAAGCATCCGGACTTACACACTTAGAACCACACTTAGAACAGCACTCCGATGCTGGCAATCAGGCGGACAGGATATTGCTCAATTCAGGTAACGGCTCAGACAACAGGCCGCTCAGCTCAATTATTCGTGGAATGTTTTCAGGTAAAATTTCAGGTCGGTTTCCAGCCGGCATTACTGCAAAAACGCCTTTGCTGGCTCTATCGGTACTCATGGCCTCTCAATATGCTCTGGCTGAAAACTACCAGGCCAATGGCTGGCAGTGTCAGACTATGGCTAATGGCCAGTGGAACTGTGCCGCTGCCGATGGTCAGCTGGCTCCCCGTGTCAGTGGTGCCAATATACCTTTACCCGTACCCCAGCAGGCTGAAATAGTTCAGAAACCAAAGTTTCCTGAACCAGACTTTTCCGATCCTAATGTGGGTCCCAGTGGCGGTATTGCTGTTATTCAGCCGATTTATAAACCCCGGGCTCCTGGTGAAGTTGATACCTGGTCAAGCTGTGCCGTTCAACCCATGGCCGAAATTGATCGCAAGGCCATGCAGGCTCAGGCCGATGAAAGCACCAATATTGAAGCCGATGAGGCGGTCTCACCGGATTCTAATCAGATTGACTTCAGCGGTAATGTCGTAATTACCAAAAATATCCAGAAGTTAACCTCTGATGAGGCCAGTTATAATAAAACCACCCAGATTTTTGATGCCAAAGGCAATGTCGTTATCAGCGAACCAGGAATTATTTTAAAAGGCGATACTGCCCGCTATCAGAGTGATGAACGCAAAGGCCGCCTGGACAATGCCAGCTATGAGTTGCCATCCCGCCCTGCCCGCGGTGTCGCCAGTAATATCCGCTTTAAGCCCGGAAACATTAATCTGGATAACCCAACCTATACCACCTGTCCAAGCAGCGATCCTGACTGGGAATTAAGCGCCAGTGATCTGGAACTGCATACCGAAGAAGGTTATGGTGAAGGGACTCATGCGGTTATGCGTTTTAAGGGCGTACCAGTGGCTTATACGCCTTATATCCGTTTCCCACTCAATAATGAACGTCAGAGCGGTTTCCTGATGCCGACCATTGGCAATTCTGACCGCAATGGTTTTGAAGTGGCCACACCCTATTATTTTAATATTGCCCCGGATCAGGATGCGACAGTGACGCCCCGGCTGTTATCGGATCGAGGTTTAATGCTGGGCGGTCAATACCGCTATTTAAGCGAAAACCATTCCGGTGAAGTATATGCCGAGTGGTTAAATGACAGTGATTATGACAAGCGGCGTGATGTATCAGAAGTCTCCCAGAGAGAATTGAATAACACCAGCACTGTCACTAACGGTAAGCAAATACCCAAAGACATCTCCAAAAACCGCGGCGCCTTCAGCCTGCAGCAGCGCGGTAACTGGGGTAATGGCTGGTCTGCCAATGTGGATTATAACTATGTGACTGACCGTTACTATCTTGAAGATTTTGGCAATAACCTCAGAGATAAAAGCGTAACCCATCTGCTGCGTGAAGGGCTGGTTCGTTATAACGGCGATGTTTTTAATTTTATGGCCAGAGCACAGGGTTATCAGGAATTACGTACCAGCGGTCATACTTATAGTCGTCTGCCCCAGCTTACTTTATCTGCCAATGATGATTATACGACCTATGGTGTTGATTTAAGAGCTGGTTTTGATTCTGAATTTGTTACCTTTGCTGCCAACTGGGAAGACCCTTATGATAATGATTCCGATATTGAACGGGTAGAAGGCAGCCGTTTTCATCTAAGCCCTAATATCAGTCTGCCGTATAGAAATTCCTATAGTTTTATTACCCCTAAGGTCAGCCTGGATATGGTGACTTATAAACTGGATAATGAAGACCGGGACGCAAAATATTTCGGCTCAGTGAGTGACCGAACACAATCCTTGCTCAATGACAGCAGTCCTTCACGGGTGGCTCCCATTGTCAGTCTGGACAGTGGTCTGTACTTTGACCGGGACTTAACCCTGTTTAATCTACCCATGCAGCAAACTCTGGAACCCCGCCTGTATTATTTATATGTGCCAGAAAGGGATCAAAGTGATATTCCAATTTTTGATACCTCACTCTCCACATTCAGTTTTAATCAGTTATTCAGAGAGAACCGTTTTACCGGTTTTGACCGATTAGGGGATGCCAATCAGCTTACCGCTGCTGTCACCAGTCGTCTGATGGATAGTGATACTGGTACGGAACGTTTAACAGCCTCTATTGGTCAGATTTATTATTTTGAAGACAGAAATGTCAGTCTTTATTATGATCAAAATGGTGATCCCGCCAGAACCGATTTGCAGGATAACAAAGACACCAATTCAAGCTCTGCCATTGCCACGGAGATCACCAGCCGCTTTGCCCGCAACTGGTATACCTCCTATTCATTGCTTTATGATCCCAATAACAGCGGTCGTACCGAGGAGAGCCGTTACCGCCTGCAGTACAAGTCAGACCGTTATCATATTGCTAACCTGGATTATTCCTATCGTGCCGGAAGCTATGAACAGATTGAAGCCTCGGCTTACTGGAAAGTAGCACCTCAATGGCGTGCCCTGGCACACTGGTATTATTCCTTATACGACAACCTGGCCAAATACGATACAGATAGTACAGGTACAAGAGTTATTAATAAAGACAATGCCCGTGACAGCTACACCCTGGATGCCAAAGTCGGAGTTGAATACGACAGCTGCTGTTATGCCCTGCGTCTGATCGTCGGACAGGATCAAAGCAACTACTTCGCCGATTCCAATAACTATGTCATGATGCAGATTCAGTTTAAAGGGCTGGGCACGGTTGGTCAGTCTATTGGCAGCGGCGGCGGTAATCTGGTTGATGATATTCCCGGCTTTGTTGACTGGAGCAATTAGTTGACTGGAATCAATAGGATAAATTAATGTTATTTACAGAAATACCCCATATAAAAACAATCCATATAAAAACAATCCATATAAAAAAAGAGCGTCTGCTCAGTTTACTAAGCCTGCTATTATTCTGCCTGAGTATTATGCCCGCTTTAGCAGAAGAAATTGTACCACTGGATAATATAGTGGCGATTGTGAATGATGATGTCATTACTCAGCTTGAGCTGAAACATGAATTCCGCGATGTTGTCAGGAACCTGAAGAAAAAAGGCGCTAAACTGCCGCCTGCTAATGTGCTGGGCAAACAGGTTCTGGATCGCATGATCCTCGATCGCATTCAGCTTGATCTGGCACGTCGTACCGGCATTAAAGTGGATGATACCACCTTAAACCGTGCCATTACCCGTATTGCGGCGCAAAATAATATGTCCATCAGTGAATTCCGCGAACAGCTGGCCGCTCAGGGCATCGACTTCAGACGTTTTCAGGATGAGATTAAAAAACAAATCATTTTAAAACGCCTGCTGCAGCGTAATGTTATCAATAAGGTGACCGTCAGTGATCAGGAAATTGAAAACTTTCTGTTTAATATTGACAAGCAGGGCGGCCTGGAACAGGCCTATCACCTTAAACATATTCTGATTGCTACCCCGGAAGGCGCATCACCGGAAGTTATTCAGCAGGCTGAAAAGAAAGCCGAAAAAGTGGTTAAGGAACTGCGTGCCGGCAAAGACTTTTCTGAAATGGCCTTATCTACATCCGATGGCCAGAATGCCCTGGACGGCGGTGACCTGGGCTGGCGTAAAGCCGGCGAACTGCCCTCTATTTTTACGGAAGTTGTCAGTAAAATGAAAAAAGGTGAAATTTCTAATCCCATCCGCAGCCCCAGCGGTTTTCATATTATCCAGCTGGTGGATGCGAAAGGCGGCCGTTCCCATGTCATTACTCAGACTCATGCCCGGCATATCCTGATTAAACCCAGTATTATTGATGACAATGAACAGGTTATAGAACGCCTGAAACAGATCCGCAACCGGATCATCAATGGTGAAGACTTTGCCACTATGGCCAAGGCCTATTCTGAGGATACTTCCTCTGCCGCCAAAGGCGGTGATCTGGGCTGGTTTAAGGAAGGCACCATGGTACCTGAATTTGAAGCTGCCCTGAATCAACTGGAACCAGGTGAAATCAGCGACGTTATCCGCACTAATTTCGGCTACCATATTATTGAAGTACTGGGCCGGCGCACCCATGATGATGCCGACGAAATGCTCAAGGACAAAGCCCGCGAAATTCTTACTCAGCGTAAAATTGCTGAACAGAAAGAAGCCTTTTATCGCCGTATCCGCGATGAGGCCTATGTTGAAATCCGCCTGGACAACGGCTGATGCCTCTGGCACGACTGGCCCTGACACCCGGTGAACCCGCCGGGATCGGTCCCGAACTGTGCATACAGTATGCTCAGCTACCCCATGATTTTCAGCTTATTGCCCTGGCCGATCCGGCACTTTTAGAACAAAGAGCACGACAGCTGAACCTGCCTGTTAAACTCATTGAATATCAGAACCAGAGCGAGCCTTCCGGCTCCGGACGACTCTATTACCAGACCACCGAACTGGTTAAACCGTCTGAATGCGGCAAACTCAACCCGGCTAATGCTGCCTATGTGCTTAAAACACTGGACAAAGCCGTTACAGGCTGTCTTAACAGCCGTTTTGATGCCCTGGTCACCGGCCCTGTCCATAAAGGTATTATCAATGACGCCGGTATTCCCTTTACCGGTCATACCGAATACCTGGCCAATAAAACCGGCACTGAAAAAGTGGTCATGATGCTGGCTACTGAAGAAATGCGGGTGGCTCTTGCCACTACCCATCTGCCGCTAAAAAACGTTGCTTCAGCCATTACCCGGGACAGTCTGACCCAGGTTTTAAGTATCTTAAACCATGATATGCAAACAAAGTTCGGGATCAGTAAGCCCCATATTCTGGTATGCGGCCTTAACCCCCATGCCGGGGAAGACGGTCACCTCGGCACCGAGGAGCTGGACACCATTATTCCGGTACTGCAGCAGCTTAATAACCAGGGCATGAACCTGACCGGCCCATTACCCGCCGATACCCTGTTTGCCAAACAAAATTTGCAACAGGCCGATGCAGCACTGGCCATGTACCACGATCAGGGCCTGCCGGTACTTAAATACCAGGGCTTTGGCCGCGCCGTCAATGTCACCCTGGGCCTGCCCATTATCCGCACCTCCGTCGATCACGGCACCGCCCTGGAACTGGCCGGCACCGGCCAGGCCGATACCGGCAGCCTGCATTATGCTATTCAGGTTGCCTTGCAAATGGCAGCTACCAACACAGAAAAAAATAAATGAGCAAACCATTAAAACATAAAGCCAGGAAACGTTTTGGGCAGAATTTCCTGCATGATCAAAATATTATTGAGCGGATTATCAGCCATATTAATCCTACTGCAGATCAACATCTGGTGGAAATCGGGCCGGGTAAAGGCGCTTTGACAGAACACCTTGTGAGGCAGGCGGGCAACCTGGATGTGATTGAGCTGGATCGGGATCTGATACCGTTACTGGAACAGCGCTTTTCATCTTTTGAACATTTTAATATTCACAGCGCAGATGCGCTTAAGTTTGATTTTTCCAGTTTGGTGCCCCCAGAATCAGCGGCATCAAAAAATGACCGATTAAGGCTGGTGGGCAATCTGCCCTATAATATTTCCACTCCGCTGATTTTTTATCTACTGGACAATATTGATTCAATTGAAGATATGCATTTTATGCTGCAGAAAGAAGTGGTGGAACGCCTGACCGCCCGGCCTGGTTCCAAAGCCTATGGCCGGCTGAGTATTCTGGTGCAGTATTTATGTCAGGCTCAACTCCTGTTTATTGTACCGCCCGGGGCTTTTACCCCGGCCCCGAAAGTAGATTCAGCGATTGTACAGTTAACACCCAGACGTCATTTTGATTCTGCACCAAAGCTGCAATACGGCAGTGTAGAGGATCTGACTTTAATTGCCCGGGAGGCTTTTGCTCAACGCAGAAAAACACTGCGTAATAATTTGAAAAAAATACTTTCCGCTGAACAAATTAGTGCCTGTGGAATTGACCCGGGACAGCGGGCAGAAACCCTGACAATCAGCGAGTTCGTTGCCCTGGCGGATCAATTTGCACAAGCTGACGGGACGGCTGCCACTGAGGATTAATACGTCCTTCAGCAGAAAATATTGTACTCTGTACAGAAGACTTTTCTGCCACAGAGTTAAGATGTAATAACGGTGCTTCTGCTTGAGAAAACACCACAAAATGACTTAATATAACACCACTGACCACCAGCACGGCCAGCACCACCAGAGGATCGATTTTCTTTTTCATTTATCTATAGCCCTGTAATAGCCTTATACTTACTTTATAAGCTAAAAATAGCCATAAGCTAAAAATAGCCATAAGCCAACGAATAGCCATAAGCTAACAGAAAGCTGAATAAAAACATTTTAATCAGTTGGTTAAATGCTTTTCAAACAAATCAGTTTAACTTTTAGTTGTATCTTAACCCTAGAATAATACATAACTTTAAAAAATCCATCTATTTACCTGAAATTTTTATAAAAAATTATGTTTTTATGCCAGAATAAACACATTTCTGAGCTGCTGACCCTTTTGCAGCACTACCAGCTTAAAATCCATACCGTTGCCGAACAGCAGAACATTCCCGGCAGCTGGTTCGGTGAACCCGAGGCCGGTATTATCCAGAATCGACTTTATGTCCGCTCTGACACTCCGGTACATTCAGCATTACATGAGTCCTGTCATTATATCTGCATGGATCAGTCCCGCAGAAAGGGTCTGCATACCGATGCCGGCGGTGATTATGACGAAGAAAACGGGGTATGTTATCTGCAGATTTTACTGGCTGACTACCTGCCGTTTATGAACAGAAAACAAATGATGACGGATATGGATGACTGGGGCTACACCTTTCGGCTGGGTTCAGCACAGCGCTGGTTTGAAGAAGATGCCGAAGATGCCCGTCTGTGGTTACAGCGTCATGGTTTAATTGATCAGGCCGGCAAACCGACCTGGAAACTGCGCCAATAATAAAATATAAAAAATGCCTATATATAATGGCTTGATTTTGCCGTATTCCATACTAGGCTAGAAGTATCAGACATCGAATTTATCTGGAGTCACTATGCGCTTTGATTCAATTCATAATTATTATGAAACCCTGGTCGTCAGGGAGCTTATTCAGACCTTTGTACAGGATATTAAAAACATGGATGAAGACTATCTGCAGGATATTGCCTGTGTGGCCTTGAATATGCTGCCGGCTCGTTATGTCCGGCATGATGTGGATATGGCTTTCTTTTTAACCACCCAGGAGCGTGCTGATATGGACAGAGCTGTTAAGGAAGCCGTGCAGAAAGCCAAAGCCCATGTGGATAAACAGGATTCTGATAACCGCCCCAATACTTATTCACAATAGTATTCAGGCCGATTTACAGTGTCAAAAGCATAAATTACCGTGAGCCTGACTGTAAAACAGAGTATAATCCACTGTTCACTACTCGTTAGTATTAACAGCCTGAGAGATGACCATGCCCCAGAATTCGGATAAATACAATATTGCCATCGATGTCGATGTTCAGTATATCGAAGAACAATCAGCGCCCGGTGAGGAGCGCTATGTATTTTCCTATACCATTAATATTCTTAACAAGGGCACAGAAGCGGCTCAGTTAATCTCCCGCCACTGGATCATTACCAATGCCGAAGGCCAGACCCAGGAAGTTAAAGGGCCCGGCGTGGTCGGTGAACACCCTTATTTAAAGCCCGGTGAAGATTTTACCTACACATCCGGCACTATTATTGATACACCGGTCGGCAGTATGCAGGGCAGTTACCAGATGAAAGCCAGTGACGGACGGATGTTTGATGCGGAAATCCACCCTTTTACTCTTGCCAAACCCAGCTTTCTTCATTAGACCTAAATAAGTCAGTTAAAGCTCTGATTTTACCAGAATCTTTTCAATCTACCGGTTTCAGGTATGAATTTGGGTCCATTAAAGCTATACTGTAAGAAACCGCATCCATTCAGTTAAGCCATTATGATGACCAATATCTTAAACCGAACCGGCCAGTTTATTATCAGTATCTTTGCCATACTGATCACTGCACTGTCCTTTGTTCTGCTCAGTTTACAGATCCTGTTTATCAGCCTGGTCTGGATGGTGCTAAGCTTCCTGCAACACCTGAACAGCAAACTGACTCACTACAGTCTTGAACGTTGAATACAGTCTTGAACGCTGAAACAGTCTTGAACGCTAAAAACGAAGTCTTGAACTTTAAGCCACAGCCCTTACCACTTTAACCCGGATATTATTATAGAGCATCATGTCTATTCTTGATCGTTATCTTATTAAAACGGTACTTGGCTCCACATTTCTATCCCTGTTTATTATTCTGGCTTTATACGGATTTATTGCCCTGGCAGACGCCTTTAAATATGTCGGCAAAGGCAATTTCACTATCAGCGATGCTTTTTACTATACTGCCATGACCCTGCCCAGACGACTTTATCAAATCATGCCTTTTTCTGTTTTGATAGGTGCCATGATGGGGCTGGGTGCCCTAAACAGCAATAGTGAACTGGTGGCAATCCGTGCCGCCGGGGTGGCTACCGGACGAATTATTTTCTCCACTATGAAAGCGGCTATTTTACTGGGTCTGTTTATGTTCGGCATTGGTGAGTATGTGGTACCGGTTACCGAAAACATTGCTCAGAATCACTGGACCGTTAAAACCCATGGTGCCACCAGTGTTATCAGTGATGATGCAGTGTGGATAAAAGATCAGAAAACCTTTACCAAAATTCATTCCATTGCCGCTGACAATTCTTTTGGTAAAGTCAGTATTTACACTTTTAATGATGATAATACCCTTAGAGTCAGCACCCTGGCCCAGAGTGCTCATTACAATGGTAAAGACTGGATTTTAAAAAATATTAAGCAAAGCTTTATCAGCGATGAAAAGGTAGTCACCAATACGCTTACCCAGGCTCGCTGGCCGACCTTACTGGATCTGGAACTGGTGGATGTAATTATTACTAAACTGGAATTTTTATCCGCTTCCGGTATTTACCGTTATGCCAAATACCTGGACAGTAATAATCTGGACAGCAGTCAGTACTGGCTGATTTTCTGGAGTAAACTGATTTCTCCATTATCCATTGCCGCCATGCTGCTCATTGCGGTACCCTTCGTTTTTAATACTTCACGCACCAATAATGCCGGTAACCGGTTGATGATCGGCGTACTGATTGGTGTCAGTTTTACGATTGCCAATAAAATTGCGGCCCAGTTCGGCCTGGTCTATAGCTTCAGCCCCATTTTCAGTGCCTCCATTGTCACCCTGCTGACTCTAATCACCGCCTCTTTACTGATCCGGCGCATGCTCTAACCCGCATCACATAATTAAACTATTTAGTGTCCATCCGGAAATTGCCTTCCTGGCAATTTCCCGGAACGCAAAAGAAAAAGTGTCATTTTTCTTTTGCTCCATTTTCAACGACTTACCGTCGTTAAAAATGAGCGGCACATCCTTGTGCCGCCAGTGCGCATCAATAAATTGATACACACTATTTAATAAAATACTAATTAACTATTTATAAAAAACCGACTATAATAATGGGTTGTATAAGTTTATAACCCGGCTGCGTGCCGATAATTGTAAACCGGAAATTTAACAAAATAAAAGCTGAACCACCACCGGCGATCTGAAAGGATAACATTTGAAACACCTCATCAGCACGGTATTACTGTGCTTTGTTCTCATCAACCCGTCGCTTGCAGGCAGTTATTATAATAATAATGACTGGCGCGACCTGCCGTTTGTAGAAATGATGGCCGCCATGATTAGGGCAATGAATGATATTATGGGTGGTGGTGGCAATAATTATTACTCAAGCCTGTACGGTATGCCTTATTCACCCGGTTTTATGCCGGGAGTGGGTAACAGCCTTTATGGCATAAATAATTTCCCGAACAGCTTCAGTGATAATTTTCCGGTTGGTCAGAATACCGGAAGTAATCATTATAACAACACCAGTAACCAGGGCAGTTTCTGGGATCTGAACAGTAAAAATACGGCCTCCGGTACCCCGCAGCAGAATAGTAATACTATGAACGGGATCTGGCAGTCTCAGACGGGTAATGTGATTGCTATTTACAATAATAACCGCTTTATCTGGTCTGACGGTAATAAGCGCCATATTGCCGGGCGGTTACTGGTTAAGAATAATATCCTCTATGCCTATATTCCTGCCAATAAAACCACCCTGCAGTTTCAGTTTTACCGGGAACCCGATAAGTTTATTGTAAAAGACAGAAATGCCCGGGTATATACCTTCAAAAGAATCCATTAAAAAATGATTTCTATTAACTACAGACCG
>JALTKC010000391.1 GCA_027076245.1 Gammaproteobacteria bacterium | reverse complement strand
CATATAGATTATATTAAAATTGATGGAAGTTTTATTAAGGATATAGTGATGAATAAAGATTCACAAATTATATCCCGAACCATTATTGATTATGCTCATCAGAAAAACATCCCTGTTATTGCTGAATTTGTCCATTCAGATGAAATTTATAACTATGTTAAATCCATCAACGCAGATTTTGCACAGGGTTATTATATTTCACCGCCAAAGCCTGATATATCCTGAGCAGAGCACTAATGGGAATGACTGTGGCCATCATCATTATGAGATGGCTCCTGTTTCTCAGAAACCGTATCTTCAGTGTTTCCTTGACTGCTATCTGGTTCATGACTGCTATCTGGTTCATGACTGCTATCTGGTTCATGACTGTTATCCGGTTCATGACTGTTATCCGGTTCATGACTGTTATCCGGTTCATGACTGTTATCCGGTTCATGACTGTTATTTGATCCATGACTGTGATTATGTCCGTCACCTGATGGCTTGCTTAGCTCTTTATAGTCTTTTTCGGACAGAGTTCTGGCTACCTGAAGAAAAGCTACCATTCCCCATATCTGCTCATCGGTATGTGCTGGTGACCATGCAGGCATTCCAGTCATCTTCAATCCATTCTTGATAACCCAGAACTGTTTTTCAGGTTTATTATTATAATCCGGATCATTAAAAACCGGAGGCTGTGGATACAGGCCCGTATATAATTCAGTCTCTTCCATACCTGGTGCAAGGTGACACTCAGTACACATTTCTGCATAATGTTCAGCACCTTCTTTTATCAGTTGAGCATTATTCAGATCGGGGGCGTTCAGACTGGCTGAACGTGTTTCAATAGAACGTTCCCGCACTACTTCCAGCAGGTTTTCAGTAATAGACAGATGTTTGTCATTAGCAGCCACATTATATAAACCCAGCCATATTACTAGTACACCTAAAAACAAGCCTGCAATTGCGGCAACAACGATGGTTTTCATTAATTACTCCGTATGATGTCAGAAAATAGACATTATATATAATTTACCTGTCACAAACCTTACATCAACATTACAGATATTTAATGTTGATGTAAGGTTTGCTTAATTTTGGCTATGCCATAATAATTTTTCTAAAAATAGCATTTAAAAAATTTTTATATATAAGTACGAGGATTTACAATATGATGGGGGATGGGTTTGAATACTCAGCCATGGGATATAATGCCAATGGCATTTTCTGGATATTACTGATAATTTTATTTATCTGGCTTTATAGTGTCCTGACTGCCAAAACCAAGACACCGGAACCAGGGCAGAAAGACTATAATAATAAATTGAAAAACAATGTTAGCAGTCCAGTAGAAATTCTGGAAAAGAGGCTGGCTGAAGGAAAGATTGATATAAAGGAATTTAATCGCCGTCTGGCACATATGAAAAAAGACAGCAGTAAAGAAAAGTAAAACCACCCCACATTACAAATAAAGTTTACCCACAGGAGTAGCATTACTGCATTTGCAGTAATGCTACTCCTTTTTTTTGTTTAGTAGGTTCAACTGATTAATTTAGATTCAATACTTAGAAACAATTTTTGCATGACCGGTTTTGTCAAATTCATAAACCATGTATTTATCTACCCGGCTGCCTTCCATACCCGGTGAACCCATTGGCATACCTGGCACCGCCAGTCCGGCAACGGCACGTTTTTCCTTTAATAAATTCTTAATATCCTGAGCCGGCACATGGCCTTCAATAACGTAGTCATTAACAACAGCGGTATGACAGGAACGGGCTCCCATTGGAACACCCTGCTGGTCTTTTATGGATGCCATATCATTAGAATCAATGGCCTTAACCTTAAAACCATTATCTTCAAGGTGTGTAATCCATTTTTTACAACAGCCGCAGGTGGGTGATTTATATACAGTAATTACCTCACTACCCGTATTAACGGCTGAATTAGCGACTGTCGAAAGGTCTTTATCCTGGCTATTTAATGCAGTCGCCGCAATAGCAATACCGGTAATTCCTGCTAAGGCTAGAAATAACAGAGTTTTTGATTTGGATTTTGAATTAGCCATAGTTGTTTTGTTTGACTGTTTCTGGCTTTGAGCCATTGGAATCTCCTTAAGTTAGTATTTTTACTTATTTTACTCGTTTTAATATAACAATAATCTTTCTCAAACATTAAATTTATTTAATGTTTAACATTTTCTGATATTCACTTGATATCCAATTACGGACTCCGTATATTTCTATTGTATGAGACCATCTATTGCACTGGATACTGATAAACTTAATCAGATCAAGCTAAAAAACCGACTGCAGACTCTAATGCTGCTATTAATTATGGGCGGTTTTGTCAGCTTGCTGGGTTTATGGATTCTGGGGGAAGATTTTGCGCTCACTTCCCTGTTTGTGATCCTGATAATCGGTATTTTTAACCCGGTTTATTCACCCTATTTTATTATGCGGGCTTATAATGCCCGCCCTGTTACTGTGGAACAATCGCCCCAACTGCATTCTATTAATCAGCAACTGGCTAAGCGAGCTGGTCTGGATAAAGCCCCTCAATTGTACTATCTGCCTATCGGTACCTTAAATGCCTTTGCCACCGGCAGCCCGGATAATGCCGTTATTGGTCTGTCTGATGGACTATTACGGACACTGGAACTGGAAGAACTGGCCGGTGTGCTGGCTCATGAAATCAGTCATATTAAACATCATGATATGCGTATTATGTCCCTGGCCGACACCATGGGAATGCTGACCAGAACCTTATCATTAACGGGACAGATTTTATTACTAATGCTGATCCCGGCACAATTAATGGGCATAGTCAGTATTAACTTTATTGCTTTTGCCATATTAATCCTGGCACCAGTTGCCAGTGCCCTGATACAACTAGCGGTTTCCAGAAAACGTGAATTTCTGGCAGATTTATCAGCCGCTCAATTATTAGGGGATCCCCGACCATTAAGAAATGCACTGATTAAACTGGATGGACAGAACAGTTACTGGGAGCGTTTATACAGAGCATCCACAGATAATGCCATTTTAAGAACCCATCCCACCACTGAGGAAAGGATTAGACAGTTAAATGATTTGTACCAGAAATCCCAATGGCAGCCTTTTGAGTATTCACATCACGCACATAATAAACTGGTAGCAGATACAGCCATTAAACCACGCAGAATAGGTCGATATTACTGGTTTTAAGATAATTTGAACGGAGTTTGAGCTTAATGGTTTCTGATACGAACAACAATATCAACAGAATCCACCTGAGTGGCTTCTGGCAATTGTTCCTGAATAATTTCAGGTAGCTGGTTCAAATTGATGTCAGTTAATTCACCTGAATCTATATTATAAAAGTGCTGGTGGGGCTGGGTATTAGTATCATAAAATGTACGTGATGAATCAATATGAATTTCATTCAGCAGGCGCTTTTTAACAAACAGCCCCAGGGTATTGTAAATAGTGGCTTTGGATACCTGATGATTACTCTCACGGACTAAATCATCTACCTGATCAGCCGTCAGGTGCTGATTTTTAGAAAACAGAACATTAGCAATTATCATGCGCTGCTGCGTCGGGTACACCCCTTGAGCTTTCAGTTTATGCGCAATATCAACAGCCTCTGAATGGTTATCAGAGTGTTTGTCAATGGAGTCGGCTGTGTCAGAATTTATATCATTAAACATAATATCTTTTTATATGGACTGTTTATATGAGCCTTTTATATGACATATTTATATAAC
>JALTKC010000390.1 GCA_027076245.1 Gammaproteobacteria bacterium | reverse complement strand
AGCCCCCAGGAACGGGAATGGCCGGATTCCCGGGCCAGGTGCTTCATGGTAGTGACCGGATCCTGCTGACCGCGACGGCCAAGCATAATCTCCGCCATCATTATAGGAATACCAATCGCCGCAATACACAGCAGGTAAATCAGTACAAAAGCACCCCCGCCATTTTCACCGGTAATATAGGGAAATTTCCAAATGTTACCCAGACCGACTGCGGAACCGGTTGCAGCCAGAATAAACACCAGTCGTGACGACCACTGCTCCCTGGGCTGTTCTGCAGACGGTACCTGTGATGCCCCTTCAGACGGCTGAGTCGATGTCGTATTTTCAGACATAAAAACCAATCCCTTAAAATCTGTAAGATGTACGTATCTTTGTTTTTATTTGCGCTATTGTAACCTTTATCATCTTTTTTTTGTATAATTAGCGCCATGGGAAAAAAGAAAAAGAAACCGTCTGGTAATACCATTGCTCAAAACCGCCGAGCGCGTCATGACTATATTCTGGAAACAGAGTACGAAGCCGGACTGGTACTGGAAGGCTGGGAGGTCAAAAGTCTGCGGGCCGGCAAGGCGCAGATCAATGAAAGTTATGTGCAGTTAATTAATGGCGAGGCCTTTCTTTATGGCGCGGTAATTACTCCTCTGTTGTCAGCCTCCACCCACATCCATCCTGATCAGCAGCGCAGCCGAAAATTATTACTGCATGATTATGAACTGGCACGGCTGGTCGGCGCGGTTGAACGTAAAGGTTACACGATTGTACCACTGGCACTGTACTGGAAAGGCAGCCGGGTTAAATGCAAAATTGCACTGGCCAAAGGTAAACATCTGCACGATAAACGCGCAGCAGAAAAAGAACGAGACTGGAACCGTGATAAAGCCCGCATTGCCCGCATGAAATAAGCCTTTATCCTAACTGACTTTAAGACAGCCCGGTCCGCTAATTGTACTCTTACCGCCAGATAAAGGTGTAACCTGGATCTGGGTGCTGATACGTTCTTTCAGGGCGGAGACATGGGAAATAATGCCGATAAGTTTGCCATCCTGATGCAGACCAGATAATGCCTCAAGAGCATTTTCAAGTGCTTCTTCATCCAGGCTGCCAAAGCCTTCATCCAGAAACAGGGAATCCACTCTTACCTTACGGCTGGCCATTTTAGACAGGCCAAGAGCCAGACTCAGGCTGACTATAAAGCTCTCACCGCCAGAAAGATTTCGGACCGAACGTATTTCTCCGGCCTGATAATTATCGATAACATTGAGTTCAAGCGGCTGGTTTTTATCACGGACTAATAGGTACCGATCACTCATTTTCTTTAATTGCAGGTTAGCATGATTAACCATTAGTTCAAAGGTCAGTCCCTGGGCAAAATTACGATATTTTTTTCCATCCGATGAACCTATCAGGGTATGTAATTTTTCCCAGCGTTGGTATTCTTTTTGCTGTTTATCTATAGCTACCTGTTTCTGTGTGAATTTTTCCTGATCCTGTTGATCCTGTTCCAGTCGATGTTTTAAAGCAGCTACTTCATTGCGCAGTTCTGAAATCTGCTGTTCCAGTTTTTGCTGTTCAGGTAGAAGAGAGTCCAGAGACTGTTGCGTTATTTTTTTATTCTGTTCAGTTTGCAGCTTCTGTTTATAGTCAGTCAGGCGGGTATTAATACTGATTTTCTGGTTATCCAGTTCTTGAGCTGTTTTATTTAATTCTTCCCGTTGCTCTACAGTTAAACTGGCCTGGACAAATTCAGTTTCACTGGCAAAACCCTGTGCCTGTAATCGCTGTTGAAATTGATTTTCCCGGGTATTTAAGTCCCTGGCGGTTCGCTTTATACGCAATTTTAATGACTGAATACTGGTCTGCAAAGTATTTAGCACCTGCTCAATCCGGGTTAGTTGATCACGACCCAATTTTTCTGCCTGCTCTGCCTCTACCAGTGATTTTCTAAGCTGATTTTCTTCGGCATCCACGTCCTTATTTGCAAACAGTTCCTGTCTTTGGGCTTTTAATTGTTCAAGTTTGACAGTTTCATCATCTAATGTCTGCTTTATAGACAAAGCTGTTTTATTCAGTGTCGTGATAACACTCTTATGAGATTGAATACTGGCAGTCAATCCGGCCAGTTTCTGGTCAGACTCATTAAGGTTTTGCTGTTGCTGTTGCCACCTTTCAAGGCGCTTCTGCAACTGACTTAATAAGACATCAAAATTAAGCATATCCGCTTCAGTAATACCAAGAGGCTGGAGCTGCTGCAATAATTCAGTTTTTACACTCTTAAACTCATCTTCCTGCTGCTGCCGGCTTTGTTCCAGCTTTTGCAGATTTTCTTTACTGACAGACAGTTGATGTTCAGCCTCCATCATCTCCTTTTCTGCTTCTGATAATTTATGCCGTGCGGCTTTTTCTTCCCGGGCAAGCTCATATAACTGTTGTTCAAACTTGTCCGCTCGGTTAATAATATCATCCAGCACGGCCAGCTTCTTCTGAGTCTCATCCATTGCAGGGATATTACCCAAGGCATAGGGATGTTCCAGTGAGCCGCATAATGGACAGGGCTTATTATCTTCCAGTTTTTCCCGCTCTGCTTCCAGACTGGCAATGGTTTGCAACAGGCTTAATTCTTTTAGCAGGGCTTCTTTTTCTGCCTGATATTCCCTCAGAAGCCGGCCCTGTAAAATGGTATTCATTTGCTGCTGCTTTTGTTCTGTTTGCTCCTGTATGGTTTTTAATGACTGTGTATAAGCATCGGTTATTGTTTGTCTTTCCTTAAGCTCTTGTTGATACTTTTGCTGAACTTTTTGTTCTGCTTTAAGCTGCGAACTGAGATCATCTTGTTTGCTTTCTAAAGCAGCAAGACTACCCAGCTGGGCTTTAATACCGGCCAGACCGCTGATCAGCCACTGATCTCTGGCATAATCATTTAAATATGCTTCACATTGCAGGCGCTGCTGAACTAAATTTTCAGATTCTTTTTCCAGGGAATCTATGGCTGCCTGCTCTGCATCAATCTGCTGCTGATACTGTCGGTATTCACTGTCCAGTTTTTCAATGGCATGTTGTTTATCCACAATAAACTGATCCAGAGAACGAACCTTTTTAAATATTTCAGCTGCCGCCTGTAGTTGTATTCTGGCATCAGACAGCGCCTGTTCTGATGTTTGTGAGTATTTTTTTGAGTCACGCAGATTCTGCTCCAGTTCAGGAAGTTTTTTCAGCTCAGTGGTTAATTGCTGTTGATCATCCTGCTGCTGCTTTCGCAAAGCGGTTATTGCAGCATAAAGACCATCCAGATGGCTGGCCTGAATAGCCCGCTGCAGTTTCTGACGTTGCGGGATAAATGCCTCACGTTCTTTGTGTAACTGTTCAGCTTCTTTTTCCAGCACTATGATGTCCCTGCTGATAGACTCAAGCAACTGTAGCCAGGTAATTGCTTTTTGTGACTGAGTCAACTGACTGGACAGCATATTTTGCTGCTGCAATTGAGTGGTTAAGGTCTGTTTAATGGTCTGTTTCTGCTCTTCGCTTAACAGCGCTATACCGGCAATTTCTGCTCTGAGTATATTGAGTTGTTCACGCTCCTCTTTCATGCGCTCATGAGTCTGTATAGAAATTCGGCTATAAATTTCAGTGCCCGTGATCTGCTCCAGTATTCGGGATTTCTGTTCAATATCAGCTTTAAGAAAGGTATCAAAGCCGCCCTGTGCCAGCAGCATGGAACGGGTGAATCGTTCAAAATCCATTCCGGTTTTTTT
>JALTKC010000389.1 GCA_027076245.1 Gammaproteobacteria bacterium | reverse complement strand
GTTTGGCAATATCTGTTAAGGAAGGTACAAAATCCAGTTCCTGAGAGTGCAGCCGATATTCACTGATAATATGACGCAGGCGCTGGGTTGCCAGATGCAGTTCTGACTCCGTACCCCGGTTATACAGGCTTGGTGACATGGTTAATAGTGTAACACCCTGCTGTTTTAACCAGGCAATGGTTTGCGGCAGAGTATCCAGACATTCCTGTAAGGGTGTCAGACTGATGGCCAGTTGGGTCTGCTGCAGAGTCTGCTGTGCCAGAATAATATTCTGCATCACTTTATCCTGATCCAGACCCACATGCACCGCATTGTAAACCGCCTTTTCAACACTTGAAAACGAGATAATCAGAGTGCCGATACGACCATCCAGAAGCTGCAGGCGTTCCTGATCCAGAAGCTGGCCGTTGCTAACCATATCAAAATGTACCGGATGCTGGCCAATCTGCTGTACAAAATAATTAAAATCCGGATGCGTTGTCGGTTCTCCATAACCGGCTATAACACAGCGGAAAACTCTCTGCGCATTAATACGTTCCAGAGCCTGATGCAATATTTCCCGGGTCATTAAACGGGGTTTCTGGATCAGGGACTGGGGACACATCACACAGCGGGCATTGCATTTGCTGGTCCATTCCAGATTGACGGCCAGTTGATAATCTTTCATGTTCGACTCCTTATGAGCTTAATTCCATATGGGGAATATGTGCCTTGCAGTTGGGTACCACCTGCTCAATGACGACCTGAACCGCCCGTTCCGGCTGTGGTTCAAACAGAGCACAGATGTCATCCCCGCTATGAATACTTGCCTGACCGTTTACCCGCAACCGTTCACCGGTGGAAAAATCAATAAACAGACAGCCGACATGCGGGTTCTGCAGAATATTACCCAGACTCATAAAAGCGCCGTTACCGTCAAAGTCCGGAAAAGCAAAATGGCGGCTGTCAATTATCTTAATCAGCCCCGGTCCGCCGCCTTTAAATGAACAGTCACAATCCCCCTGGGCATTACTGGTGGCCAGAAAAAAAAACGATACCTGCTCAATTTTTGCATGATATTGCTCTGGAATTTCAGACCAGAGCAGGCGCTGTTTGCGCTGTTCATCCCAGAGGGTTTCTGTATGCCACTGCTTCTGGGCCGCCTGTTCACCCTCATGAAAATATTGCGCCTTATTTAGTGTGTAAGTCTTATTGTCAGTGTTATTATTACTGCTCATAGTATTAACCTGTTATCCGCTGCTAAAAAAGGCTAACAGGCCATTATTAAGATAACCTTAAATTTTATAGGTCTTATAATATTTCTTCTGCCAGACTGATCTATGTCAAGGCAATAGATTGATATATTTCACCTCAAAGTTATATTTTTTTATAAATTTCTCTGCTAGAATTTCTGTATATGCATGGCTTAAGCGGTAACAGGCACACTATTTTTCAGGGATGGACAACAATACTGACCAGCCTGACTATTGCGATCCTGTTATTTTTACTCACTGCCTGTGACTCTTCCGATAACATCCCTGTCCAGATTGTTAATGATAATGACACCATCAGTGACAGCCAGCTAAACGCCATACAAGTCAAAGCCAGCCAGGAGAGGGCCCCTGATACCTTTTACTTCGGTTTTGATTTACGAAACAGTCCCCAGGAAGATACAGCCCAGTATCTGCCTTTTTTAAATTATCTGGAACAGACAACAGGCTATCGCTTTAAAATTCACTTTACCCCCAAAGGCAGTACTGCAGCCGACGAGCTGGGCCGTAACCGTACCCAGTTTGCCGCCATGGGCGCCATCAGTTTTCTTTATGCCCAGGCTCGCTATGGTGCAATATCTCTGGTCAGAGGTCTGAATTCTAAAGGCCGGGCTGAATATCAGTCCTTTTTTGTGGTACGCCCCGACAGCCCCATTCACAGCCTGCAGGATATTAAAGGCCGTCGGCTGGCTTTCGGCAGCAGAGACTCCACCCAGGGTCACTTAATTCCCCGCATTGTTCTGCAGAAAAACAATATCCCTCTCTCCAGTCTGATGTCCTATGACTATACCGGCTCTCACCAAAACTGCTCGGAGGCTGTCATTTCCGGTCGGGCAGACGTCTGTGCAATGCAGGATCAACTGGCTTACCAGCTACAGTCTGAAGGCTTTGTAAAAATCATACATCGCTCAGATTTTTATCCCTCCAGCGGTATTGCCGCCAACCAGTCTGTACCTACCCAGGCACTGATAAAAGTCAAACAGGCCTTACTGGACTTTGACCCTCTGGATAAGGACCGCACCGGTTTATACCACTGGGAGCTGACCGAAATGCCCAGAGGCTTTATTGCCAGCTCAGAGGAAGATTACGGAGTCTTACGGGAATGGGCCATCCGTCTGGGCTTTCTGGAAGAAACCAGAGACAGGACAGAACAACCGTCACGTACTGATCCACCGGAGCAGTCATTATGAAGCTGGCCCATCGCATATCCATGCTGGTGTTTATTATTATTATTTTCAGCACCGGCGCTAATTTTTTTCTGACTCAATACCAGGAAAAAAATCTGCATCATCACTCAGAAAAAATTCTGGCCCGCACCCTGATTCAGTCCTTACGGGATGCATTGATCCAGGATATTATTGACGGTAATAAACTGCGTATTACCAATCTGCTCAGAACCCTCAAAGAGCATGATAATCCAGTAGAATTTCTTTATGTCACCCAGGGTGATAAGCACAGTGTTTTTGCTCACTCATTTCGAAATGGTTTTCCCAGATATTTATTAAATAACGACTATGATCATTTCCAGCAAAATGGTATAAAACTTACCGGCAAGTACCAGACTCACAATGGTTTAATTTATGAATACAGCGAACCCCTGCTTAAAGGTCTGGATACCGTACTGCATATCGGAATAAATCAGTCTGAAATAGCCCAGAAACTAAGCGGCAACCAGCAAAGCATTATTTTAATGGGTATTATTATTATGCTGCTTGCCATGCTTATAGCCTATCTGTGGAGCCGGCAGATCACCGCACCGCTGGCCTTATTTACCGAAAAAATTCAGGCTTTCGGATCCGGGAAAACGGTTAACTTTACAGGTTTAAGAAAAAATATTCCCGAACTACAGGTGCTGGCCAGTGCCTTTGAAAAGGCTGTAAGCGAACGTCAGCAGGCTGTTGAATCCTTAAAGGAGCGGGAAAAAAATCTGGATATTACCCTAAACAGCATCGGCGATGCGGTTATCACCACCGATGCTCTTGGCAATATTACCCGTATGAACCCGGTTGCCTCTCAGCTTACCGGCTGGAGCAATGAAGAAGCCTGCGGTCAGTCCGTAAAAAGTATTTTTCCAATTATTGATGCTACCACCCGGAAGAGTATAGAAAACCCGGTAGAAAAAGTGCTTTCAACTGGTCAGACCATTTATTTAAGTAACCATACCACTCTGATTTCCCGAACCGGTATCGAATACCAGATTGCGGATTCCGCTGCACCTATCCGTAACGAAATGGGTGAGATAATGGGCATGGTGCTGGTCTTCAATGATGTTACCGAACAATATCAGCTGCGGGAAATGGCCGCTAAAAGCAAGCGTGATATGCAGGCTATTATGGACCACTCACCTTCCGTTATTTATGTTAAAGATACCCAGGGATGCTTTACCTATATAAACCAGAAATTTGAAGAGCTGTTTCATATTTCCCGTGAAAAAATTACCGGAAAAACCAATTATGATCTCTTTCCAAAAAGCTGTGCCGATGAGTTTTCCAGAACGGATCA
>JALTKC010000388.1 GCA_027076245.1 Gammaproteobacteria bacterium | reverse complement strand
TGGGGTAACCTTAAGGGATCCGGCTCGTTTTGATTTACGCGGCCAGCTTAAAACCGGTCGGGATGTCATTATCGATATTAATGTCATTATTGAGGGAGACTGCAGTATTGGCAGCAATGTGAGCATTGGCGCTAATACGGTGATTAAAAATTCCGTTATCGCTGATAATGTAACCATTCTGGAAAACTGTATAATTGAACAGTCTGTTATAGGTAATGCCTGTAATATTGGGCCTTTTGCCCGCCTGAGACCCGATAGTGAGCTGGAAGAAAATGCTAAAGTCGGTAATTTTGTAGAGCTTAAAAAAGCGCATATTGCCAAAGGCTCCAAGGTGAATCACTTAAGCTATATTGGTGATACCCTGATGGGGGAAAATGTTAATATTGGTGCTGGAACCATTACCTGTAATTATGACGGTGCCTATAAGCATGTCACAAAAATTGGTGATAATGCGTTTATTGGTTCCAATACAGCGCTGGTAGCTCCTATAGAGATAGGGGCCGGTGCAACGGTTGGGGCCGGATCAACCTTAAGTAAGGATGCTGAGCCGGAAAAACTGACCTTTACCCGAGCAGCTCAGAAAACCATTAGTGGCTGGAAACGGCCGGTTAAAACAAAGCAATAGTAAAAAAACAAAAAAATAAATAGTACAAACAAGTCAGTGAAACAACAGGAAAAAACTCAATGTGTGGAATAGTCGGTGCCGTTGCAGAACGAAATGTAGAAGCCATTCTGATAGAAGGTCTGCGGCGTCTGGAATACCGGGGTTATGATTCAGCCGGACTGGCTATTCAGGACGCAAATCAGAAAATTAACCGGCAGCGGGCACTGGGTAAAGTCTCCCAGCTAGCCGATGAACTGGAAAAGGTGCCCTTAAAAGGGCATGTGGGTGTGGCTCATACCCGCTGGGCAACCCATGGTGAGCCAGCCACCCGAAATGCTCATCCGCACATGTGTGAGAGCAGTGTAGCACTGGTACATAACGGTATAATAGAAAATTACGAACAGATTAAAACCGAATTACAGGAACAGGGCATACAGTTCAGTTCGGATACAGACAGTGAGACCATAGTACATCTTATTGGAGAGCAAAAAAAAGCCGGTAAGGATCTGTTGCATGCGGTCGTCGATTCCATTAAAAAGCTTGAGGGTGCCTATGCACTGGGCGTTATAGACAGTTCAGAACAGCGGATTATTGCAGCCCGAAGCGGCAGTCCGCTGGTTATTGGTATTGGTATTGGTGAAAACTTTATTGCCTCGGATGTATCGGCATTATTACCGGTAACCCAGCAGTTTATATTTCTTGAAGAAGGTGATATAGCGGATATTACCCGCGATTCAGTGGTGATTTATGATGCTCAGGGTGAAGAAGTTGAACGCCCCATGCGTAAAAGTGAAATCAGTGCTGATGCGGTAGAGCGGGGTGAGTACCGTCATTATATGCTCAAGGAAATCTATGAGCAGCCCAAGGCTGTGGCTGATACCCTGGAAGGTCGAATAGATAATGAACACGTTTTTACTAATGCCTTTGGTTTTGAAGCAGAAACTATCTTCAGGGAAATAGAATCGGTTTATATTATTGCCTGCGGTACCAGTTACCATGCCGGCCTGGTAGCCAAGTACTGGTTTGAAGGTATTGTCGGTATCCCGTGCATGATTGAAGTGGCCAGTGAATTTCGTTACAGGAAAGCGGTTTATAATGAAAAAACCCTAATTGTCACTATTTCACAGTCCGGCGAAACTGCTGATACCCTGGCGGCTCTGCGGGAAGCCAAAAACCAGGGTGCCCGACATTCACTGGTGATCTGCAATGTACCAGAAAGCTCCCTGGTCAGAGAATCCAGTCTGGCCTTTATGACTCATGCTGGGCCTGAAATCGGGGTAGCTTCGACCAAGGCATTTACCACTCAGTTAACGGCATTATTATTATTGGTGGTCAGTATTGCCAAGGAAAAGGGCAATACCAAGCTGGAGAAAGAAGCGGTAGAAAACCTGAGAAAATTACCGGGACAGATAGAAAAAGCACTGAAACTGGATGAACAGATCAAAAACCTGTCTGAAGAATTTTCCGATAAACATCATACCCTGTTTCTGGGCAGAGCCACTCAATACCCCATTGCAATGGAAGGGGCATTAAAACTCAAGGAAATTTCCTATATCCATGCCGAGGCATACCCGGCCGGTGAATTAAAACACGGCCCGCTGGCACTGGTAGATGCTGACATGCCGGTGGTAGCTGTGGCACCCAATAATGATTTAATCGGTAAATTAAAATCCAATTTACAGGAAGTCAAAACCCGCGGCGGAAAACTCTATGTGTTTGCTGATACCCATGCAGATATTGAAGAGGAAGAAGCTATTAAGGTCATTAAAGTGGGTGAAATTGATTCTTTAATTGCTCCTATGGTATTTACCATTCCCCTACAACTGCTTTCTTATCATGTAGCGGTAATCAAAGGGACAGATGTTGATCAGCCACGCAATCTTGCAAAAAGTGTAACAGTGGAATAATTACACTTTAAACTGGTTAATGACTTTATACCTTAAACTGGTTAATGACTTTATACCTTAAACTGGTTAATGACTTTATTGAGTTCATTAACCTGCTCCGAAGTCCTGTTAAACTGCTCAATCATTGACTCAATCAGGGAGACATTGTTATTACTTAAATCTTCACTGGATTTAATGTAATCATTAACGGTTTTAACCTTGTTATAAATTCTGGAAATACTCTCCATATTTTCTTCAAACGAGTGGGTTGAAGAGTCAAGGATTTTTGAATTACTGTCAATTTGAGTCGATACGGTTTCAGAGGTATTAATCAGTTCTGACAATTCGTTAACACCCGCTTTCATTTCGGAGTTAATGATCTGTATCTGCTCAATTACATTGCTGACAGTGGAATTAATTTCATCCAGGGATTCCTGGGTGCGCACGGCCAGGTTGCGGACTTCATCGGCAACCACGGCAAAACCACGTCCCTGTTCGCCGGCACGGGCTGCTTCAATAGCAGCATTTAAGGCCAGCAGGTTAGTCTGTTCCGCCACGGCTTTAATAACATCCAGAATGGCATTTATATTTTCAATATCAGTACTTAATAAATCCAGTTTCTCACTGATCCGGGTTTCAGCTTCTGCATTATGCCCCACCTGATTTTTTAGTGTCGCCATAGCCTGACGAGCCTCGTTCATTAGACTATTGGCCCCTTTTATTTCTGTCAGAGTATTGCTGATACTGGCAACAGATTCCTGGGTATAATCTGTGACCTCACTGACTTCCTCACTGGAAGAATGTAAATGCAGATTGGTCTGTGAAGAGTCACGGCCAATCTGTTCAGACATAATTTTTAGCTCATTAATGGTTTGATTCGTTTTTTGGGTACCCTGCTGAACTTCCCTGACAATATTCTGAACTGTTTCAATAAAGCGATTAAAATAGGTGGCTACTTCAGAAATTTCGTCGTTAGTATTAATATTCAGTCGCTGGCTTAAATCTCCATCACCCTGGGACAGTTCTCGACTGATTGATGTAAGTTGTTTAATGGGTTTAATTACCATTTTATTCAGTACAATAATTAAAAACAGCAGCACGAATATATCCAGAATCACCATAATTAACACCTGTTCAATCAGGGCTGAACGGGTTTCGGATATAATAGACTGTACAGTGAGCAGATCTTCTCCAATGACGGCATAAGCTACAACCTTGCCGGAAAAATCCTTAATAGGTGAACTGCTATAGAAGAAACTTTCTGTGGAACCGGATTGAGTAATATCATGGTTCTGTAACTGGTTAAAAAATTCCCGGTTTAGATCGGCTTCTTTTGAAGCCAGAACATATTGGCCATTTAACTCAGGACGTTTTTTGAGTTGAGTAGCAATAGACATGTATTCTTTTTTCATCAAAATAATGATATCAAAATCATGTTTTTTGCCATCTCTGATAATGGAATTCAGACCCTGCATAAATTCAACGCTGCCCAGGTAAGCCCCTTTATCTATAACGGGAGACAGGCCTCTTAAAATCAGACCGGCTCTGCCAATTTCAATAGCAGCCAGGGGTTTTTGAGTTTTTCTAACTTCAAGAATGGTATTTCTGAAGCCTTTTAAGTCATCTCCGTATTTTTCAGGCTTCCAATGGCGTACAAAGCTGAAAGCATCTTTATTGTGTATATGGATTTTAATATTTTTAAACTTGGTATTCTGTTTGAATTCATTAACCAGCGTTTTGAGGCCGTTAATGGCCATAATCCGGTCATTTTGCTGTAGGGAGGAAACCACATAAAAGTTGTGGGCAATGTTAATGGCATTAGATATAGCCACATCCTTTTTAGCCTGGTATTTATTATTAAAGAAATCGATAAGTTTTAATTTCTCCTTGTTATATACCTGGTCTTCAATCTGGTGAATATTTTGAAAAGCGACAAAAGAAATAATGACCAGACCAAGAAGCAGTACCGAGACTAAAGGAATATGGATTTTTTTACTGATAGACATAGCAATAATACTTTTAATTGTATAGAAAAAGAAAGCATAAAAGATTTATTGGCATAAACAGATAAAACTTTATTTATAGCCGATGCTAATTAACTATTTTAAGGATAGATGATAAAAAGAGAAGTTGCCAGCAACCCCGGGAAGGGGCTGCTGGACTCTGAGAGAGGAATTAACGAAATGTTATTTAAAAGGCTCAGGTCTGGGTGTATCGTCCACTGAAGGAGGTAAGATGGGCAGAGCAAACTGTGGCTGTTTACCAGTCAGGGTTTTTAGAAAGGCCACAATTTTGTCTATCTGCTGCTGATTGAGATCTTTACCTAACTGAATTTTAGCCATGGTAGAAACCGCCTGAGACAGTGTTTTTGCTCCTCCATCGTGAAAATAGGGATAGGTTAATTCAACATTACGTAAGGTAGGTACTTTAAATTTAAAGCGATCGGCTTCATTTTTAGTCAGAGCATAAACCCCCTGAGCCTTGTTTTCTGTTTTATAAGGCTGTACCAGCCCCATTTTCTGGAATGAGGAACCGCCAACAGCTTCACCATAGTGGCATGCGGTACATCCTGTTTCCTTAAACAGTTGATAGCCGGCCAGTTCAGTTTCATTCAGTGCATTTTTGTTACCTTTAAGCCATTGATCAAAACGGGAATCTGGGGTTTTCAGAGTTTTTTCAAATTCAGCAATGGCCTGTGTGACTTTATCAATATCAATCTTTTCTGTACCAAAGACAGACTTAAATTCCTTGCGATATCCTGGGATAGACTGTAATACTTTTACCGCAATGTCATGACTGGAGGCCATTTCACCTGGGTTGGCAATGGGTCCACCGGCCTGCTCTTTCAGGTCTTTGGCACGGCCATCCCAGAACTGGGCAATATTTAAGCTAGAATTAAGCACCGTTGGTGAATTAATAGGCCCCTGCTGCCATTTGTGGCCGATAGATGTGGTTAGATTATCGGTACCGCCCATACTCAGGTTATGGCAGGAGTTAC
This sequence comes from Gammaproteobacteria bacterium, assembly GCA_027076245.1. Lineage (GTDB taxonomy): Bacteria > Pseudomonadota > Gammaproteobacteria > GRL18 > GRL18 > JANELJ01. Next base: position 8,238 of record JALTKC010000388.1, on the reverse strand, counting down.
AGGAAATGAACCCGGAACGGGATAAACGGGGATCAAAAAATAGTTTTTTTCCAAGTTCAGCCTGGGCAGTATTGATACCTGTGGCGGCCTGAATCGGTTGAATGGGTTCAGCTGCCATGGCTGTGGCAGAAATTAACAGAAAAGCTGCGATATGCAGGAAAAGAATAGACTTGAATAGCTTCATAGACTGTGTCCTTTATTAATTAAAACAATGTTAATATAGGGTTATTGTTAGAATTATTCTAAACCAGATAAATGGTGCGTGTCAATATTATTATATTTTTCCAGTCGAATATTATTAAATAGTAACAATGTGGCCATGTAAAACTAGAATAAGTAATTACAGTACACAAGCACGTATTAATACCAAGCGACAATTTACAATATTAGGGTATACTTTAATTAAGTGGTAGGTTTTAGATTTTAGGAATAGGAAAGGAGTCAGGATGAGAAAAATAAAGATTTTTTCTGGAGGGATGGTTGTTGTGTTGCTGAGTATGCCGGTTTATAGTCTGGCAGATGCATTTCTTCCTGAGCCGTTATGTTTTGAACCAACACGACCGCTTATGTTCTCACCTAACAGTTATCGTGATCGTTATGAAAGGGATCTTAAAAAATATGAGCTGTGTATCAGTGAATTTGTTTCCAGGCAGGAGCAGGCGATTCTCAAGCATCAGAAAGCCATAGAGCAGGCACAGAAAATGCTGAAAAAATATATTGATTAACTGCGCCAGGATAGTACAAGAGGCTTCTGCAGCAGCAGATTCAGTTTTGAGGTAAGCATGAATTCTGTAAAAATACGTTTATTAATTCTGGTTATTATCAGCCTGATCAGCATGGTTGTCCTGTATATTAACCAGAATTTATCCCTGGCAGATATAGAACTCTATAATACCGCCAATAATAAAATCCTAAGTCTGAACATTGATGTTCTGCAGCTGCGCCACGCTGAAAAAAAATATTTTGTTGAACGTGATCAACAATATCTTAATAAACACCATAGTTATCTGCAAAGTTTTAACCGGAAACTGAGTAGCCTGATTGAACTGGCCAGGAAAGTCGGGGTCAGAAATCCTGATCTACAGGGACTGGTGCCGTTAATTAAACAATATGATCAACAGTTTACTCGTTTGATTACTCATGCTGAGACTATTTCCAAACCTGAGCGAGTCAGACAGTATTATGCTTTAAATGAAACCGCTGACAGGATTGAAGATAATCTGGTTCGGATCAGGAAAAAACTGCAGCCGTATTTTGAACTTAATCTTGAGCAAAGTCGGAAAAGTACCTCAACTATCCTTATTATTACCGCCAGCATATTAATGCTTACTATCCTGTTTACCTATCAGGCACTGACCCACTCTTTTACGGCTTTTCTGGGTTTTTTTAAACAGGCTAAAACGCAGAATAATCATCTGGACAAAAATAAAATTGGGTTTTCAGAGTTTCAGGCTATGGCTGAAATGGCCAATGAGATGATTGATGCCCGCCAGGCGGCAGAGCAAGCTTTAAAAGATTTAAATGAACACCTTGAAGAGCGGGTGGAAGAAGGGGTTGCGGAAATAAAGGCGCTCAATGAAGAAATAAAAGCCACTCAGCGTGATGTGGTTTTTACCATGGGTGCTATTGGCGAAAGTCGTTCCAGAGAAACCGCCAATCATGTCCGGCGGGTGGCAGAGTATTCCCGTATTCTGGCTCTGGCTTCTGGTATGGACAGTCAGGCCGCAGAAATGCTTAAAGAAGTCTCACCCATGCATGATATTGGCAAAATTGCTATTCCGGACAGTATATTAAACAAGGCAGGAACACTAACAGATAAAGAGCAGGAAGTTATGCGGACGCACACCACTTTAGGCTATGAAATGCTTAAAGGTTCCCAAAAGCCGTTTTTCAGGGCGGCGGCCACAGTAGCTTATGAACATCATGAAAAATGGGATGGTACGGGTTATCCGAGAGGGTTGAAAGGTGAAAGTATTGATATATTCGGCCGGATCACGGCCGTGGCGGATGTATTTGACGCCCTGTCTTCAGAGCGGGTCTATAAAAAGGCCTGGCCAGATCAGCAGGTACTGGATTACATGCAGGAACAACGTGGCCGGCATTTTGATCCGCAATTAGTGGATCTGTTATTACAGAACCGGGAGCAGTTCTTTGCTGTCAGAGAACAGTTTAAGGATATTTTGAATTAATTAAGATTATTTATTTTTTCGGTTCTTCGTAAACGATATACTTAAATGCAAAGCCATTTCCTGGGAGTGCTTTTTAATTCTGTTTTTTTAGTGAAGATTCTACCGAAGGTGTAAACAGACGGGTATTTTTAACCTGATATGCACCAATCAGTTTCTGCCCTTCAGGTGATATCAGCCAGTGGGCTAAGGCCTGGGCTCCTTTATGATTCAGATCAGGGTAGCGTTCAGGATTAATTAAAATAATACTATAGGGATTAAATAACAGCGGATCGCCTGAAAACACGATGGTTAAATGCAGCCTGTTCTGATAGGACAGCCAGGTGCCCCGATCGGTTAAGGTGTAAGCATTAAGTTCATCCGCCATCTGCAGCACTTTGCCCATGCCCTGTCCGACTTCACGATACCAGGGGCTGTTGTTAAGCTGCAGACCCTGTTCAATAAAAGGCTGCCATAAAGTGCGTTCTTTTTTATGAGTACCGGAATCATCACCCCTGGAAATAAATAAGGGTTTGTTGCGGGCAATAAGTGACATGGCTTCGGCAATATTGTGCCCCTGGCTGGCACCGGCCGGATCATCTTCAGGGCCCACCAGTACAAAATCATTGTACATCAGACTGAGGCGTTTTGTGCCGTAACCGTCTTCAACAAATTTTTTCTCAGCGGCCGGGGCGTGTACCATAAGCAGATCCACATCACCGTTACGTCCCATCTGCAGGGCCTTGCCGGTGCCTACTGCAATAACATGAACCCGGTATCCGGTCTGTTTTTCAAATACCGGCAAGATGCTTTGCAGCAGGCCGGAGTTCTGGGTGCTGGTAGTGGTAGCCAGACGAATTATGTTCTGGTCATTCGCTATAGCTGCACCAGAGGTTAATATAAGCATGGTGCTTAAGGTGGTAAAAAGTATAATTGAAAAGAACTGTGATAGATTTTTAGCAAAATGCATTAGACGTTTACTTGTGTTAGTGAATATATGGCTTGAACATATCGCTCCTATCGCCAATAATCAAGGTTTATAGAAAAAATTTTAACGCTAAAGAAAGGCAAAAAATATGGAAACCAGTGAAAAAGATAAAGCTGTGCTTGCGGCATTAATAAAGCGCTTTGATGAGCAGCGTTTGCCTCGACTGCTGGAAATTAAAGAAAATGTTGATTCGGGTTTAAAGCTAAGTGAACATGAGGCGAAATTTCTGGAAGAATTATTTAAAGATGCCCGTGAAAATGAACCCTATCTGAAAAAAGCAGATAATGACGTAAAAGAACTGATGGCTAAAGTGATTGGGCTTTACCATGAAATAACAGAAAAAGCGCTTGAAAATGAACAGTCAGAAAGTTAGTCAGGCTGTCCGGACATTATCCGGGATATTAAATTCTGTTTCAAATTCTTCTGCACTCAGGGGTTTGTAATAAAAATAGCCCTGTATCATCTGACAGTCGATTTCTTTAAGGAAGGTCAGCTGCTGCTGTGTTTCTACGCCTTCGGCAATGGTCTGAATATTAAACTGGTTAGCCAGTGCGATAATGGCCTGAGTGATGGCCTTGTTATCCTTGTCGGATGGAATACCATTAATAAAACTCCGGTCAATTTTTAAAGTATCAATGGGCAGGTGTTTCAGGTAGCTCATAGAGGAGTAACCGGTACCAAAATCATCCACGGAGAAACGGATCCCGAGGGACTTGAGATAATTGAGTTTTTCAATACTTTCCTGGGTATTCTTCATTACCGCTGATTCTGTCAGTTCAATTTCCAGTATTTTGGGATCGACAGACAGTTGCTTAAGCAGACTTTCCAGCTTCTGAATAAAATCTTTTCTCTGAAAATGTATCCTGGAGATATTAATCGCTACCGTATATTGCTGCTGACTGCGCTGATTCCAGAACTTAACCTGGGTTAAAGCAGTTTTAAGTACAAAATCTTCCAGTTCAATAATCAGGTTGGATTCTTCTGCCAGGGGAATAAAGACTTCTGGAGAAACGGGGCCGATTTTGCGGCTGTTCCAGCGCAGCAGGACTTCCATACTGTTAATGGTTTCATGATGACAATGTACCTGGGGCTGATAAACCAGATACAGCTCCTTATTATCAAGGGCTGTTTTCAGCTCATTGACCAGGATAAATTTTTTGGCCTTGCGTTCATACAGTTCCTGGTGATAGAAATGAAATGAGTTTTTGCCGTTCTCCTTGGCCTGGTACATGGCCAGATCAGAAAATTTCAGCAGGGTATTGGCATTTTCACCGTCATCTGGAAACATGGCAATGCCAATACTGCAGCTGATAAAAGCCTGAGTTTCATGGAACATATAGGGCTGGGAAATTGAGTGAATAATATTTCGGGCAATGCTGGCCAGGTGTTTTTCTCCATCCACGTTTTTCATAATAATGGTAAATTCATCGCCGCTGATACGGGCGAGAAAATCATCTACGCGAATACTGGACTGCAGCCGAGACGATGCTTCAACCAGCAGCATATCTCCAAAATCATGACCCAGGGTGTCATTAACCGTTTTAAACTCATCCAGATCAATAAAAAACAGAGCAAAGGGTTCCCGGGTAATCTTATTGCGTTTGAGTGTTCGGGACAGGTAATTATAAAAACTGGTGCGGTTGGGCAGCTGAGTTAAGGCATCGTAAAAGGCCAGAGTTTCCAGTTCATTGGTTTTATCCTTAACCTTGAGTTCCAGAGTGGTATTGAGCTCTTCCAGTTCCCGAGTTTTTTTTGTCAGTTCATCCTGGGTATGGATGCGAATACCGGTTTCCTTATCCAGTTGTGACACCAGCTGCAGATTGGTAATTTCCAGATTAAAGGCATTAAGCAGGCTGCGGTTAAAGCGGATCACACTCAGGCTTACAAATAAAGCAATCAGCAGATAACCGTATAAATGGTTTATGTACTGCTCATTAAAGAAACCGACATAAAAAATAATAACAGGGATGGCCATGGTGGTCAGGTAGGCAAAATATGCCTGCAGCATCACTCCCAGTGTCGTAATTGCAGCGACCAGCATCAGACCCAGTAATAAAAAGATATAGGTAAAATAAAGCGTGTTCTGTTCTGGAATAATAAAAATCAGCAGTGTGATCAGGATACCGTTCAGGCATGCTCCCAGAATATACAGGTAAATCCAGCTTAAAGGCTGTAGTTGGATCAGTTTGCCCTGGTACAGTACATTAGTAATACTGCGCAATGACAGAATAAACAGGTTAATAAAATACCATTTAAGCAGTGGTTCCCGGATGGCAGTAACATCCCAGAGTAGGAGCATATACAGAGAAGCAGCGAAAAAAATACTCAAAACAGAAGGGTTTAGATACTGAAATAAGTAATCCGCCTGTTTTTTGATCAGCATTTGCTCGTTCTGCAGCATAGTTCAGGGTGTTCTTTTGGGGGTCAAATAAGCACTAAGTCTCTTTCAGTATCGTTTACAGAGTCTGGAATATCAAGTTTGTGCACATGCGGGCAGTTTTTTTATTTAAGTCATTATGTGTCCATACAGGATAAAATTGTTTTATAATAAAAAATTGGCTAATAAACGGGGGCTGCGGTTTTATCTGTTAAATGACCGTGGTGAACTGGGCAGGTTTAAATGCAAAAGCGACTTACAATAATAATTATTCTTATTTTTTTCAGTTCTGCTGTGACAGTCTGGGCACAGGAAAAAATGGATTTAGCAGACAGTAACTCTACAGCTGATGTTTCAGAGGATATCGGTACCGAAGATGATAACTGGGATTCACAATGGGATGATGAATTTGAAAACAGCTTTGATGACAGCCCGGTGGTACCTGAAATTGTTTACCCGCAGTGGTTTAAAAAAAGCTTTCTTGAATTACCAGAAGACATCAGTGAGGCAGCAGCAGACGGTAAGAAAGGTATTATTGTCTACTTTGGTCAGAAGCATTGTGCTTACTGCAAGATGCTGATAGACAAGGATTTCGGTCAGAAAGACATAGAAACTTATACCCGTAAAAATTTTGATGTCATTGCCATCAATATCTGGGGCAGTAATGAAGTTATAACCCCGGACGGACAAACCATGACGGAACGGCAGTACGCCATTCGGGAAAAGGCCAATTTTACCCCTACCCTGATTTATTACGATACCCAGGGCAATAAAGTATTGATGCTGCGTGGCTATTATCCCCCTTATAAGTTCCGTGCCGCCATGGAATATGTTGTGGAAGGCTATTATAAGGAAGAATCCTTTCGTGCTTATATGACTCGTGCCAACCCGCCGCCGAAGTTTGAAGTTTCAGAAATGAACCATGAAGATTTCTTTATGTCCCCGCCTTATGCGCTGGATCGTTCCCGTTTCAGGGCTCAGGAACCTTTGCTGGTATTTTTTGAGCAGACCGACTGCCATGCCTGCGATGTATTGCATTCTGAACCCCTGGAATATGAGCCGACCAGAAAACTGCTGGAAAAATTTGAAGTCGTGCAACTGGATATGAATTCAGATACCCCGGTCATTACCCCCGACGGTCAGCATATAACCGCCAGACAATGGGCGGAACAGCTTAATCTGTTTTATGCGCCGACCCTGATTGCCTTTGATGAAGAGGGTAAGGAGATCATCCGTATTGATTCAGTGGCTCATGTCTATCGCCTTAAAAGTGTGCTGGAGTTTATTGTTACTAAAACCTATAAACATATCCCTAATTTTATGGACTGGCGTTTTTATACTACCTTTGGCGGGAAAATGCTGCCGCCGGTTCAGCATCAGCCCGATGAGGTGGACTCGGAAGATCAGCCTGCCGGCAGTTCAGTTTTACAGTAACCAATCACTCAATAACTATTAACAGAGACAGACCTTTGAATATTAAACCGCAATATCTGGACATGCTGGCAGCTATCGGTATTGATGAAAATACCCTGGCCAATGCGTTCAGTCCAGCCACCTTAAAGCGCGGAATTGAATATTTTGAACAGAACCGGGTAGAAATATTTGATGTGGACACAGAAGATGGTAATGAGGTCTATATTTCCGCAGAGGTTATGGGCAGTCGCGGCTATTTTTATGATACTGAAGTTGAAATAAAAGTTAAAAAAAACTTTATTGCCATTATTGGTGAATGCGATTGTCCGGTAGGCTTTCGCTGTAAACATGCCGTTGCAACCCTGTTTCAATTTGCCCAGGCCGGTGCACTGACTGCCGAGCCGTCAGACAGCATACCCCCGGAAGAACAGCAGAGAATTAAAGAGCTGGAAGTCAAAATATGGCTTAACAGCCTGAACAGTCAAGGGGATAAGGAAGCTGTTCAGGGGAGTTTTGCCGGTAGTGAACCCGGTTATAATAACGTTTTGTTATACTGGTTAAGGCCGGCTGAGACGGAGCTGGGGCTGGAAGTGGAAACGGTGGTGGCCCGGCGGCTTAAACGGGGCGGTTATGGCAAGCCCCGGTCACAGAGTGTGGAAGAACTGAATGATAATTATGCCCGCTATCTTAATTTTGAACATAATGAGCGGGATATAGAAATTGCCGGTCTGCTGTACAGTATGGCTGGCAGAGGCTATCGCTACCCACAGAATATCTATCCCTTAAAGGGTGATATTGGTGAACTGGCTCTGGAAAAAATTATCAGCAACCAGCGTTGTTTCTGGACTGATCATAAAAACAGTCAGCCACTGGAGTGGGGGAGTATTCGAGCATTACAGCTGGACTGGCAGCTAAAAGATGATAATTATCAGCTGAATATTGAGATTGATCCGCCCGCACAGAAGTTATTCCAGCTCAACTTTTTTTATTATATTGATATTGAACATAACCGTCTGGGACGCCTTGAACACACGGGTTTAGACCAGCAGCAGATCCGCAAAATACTGGCTGCACCTCCTGTCCCTAAGGAAATGGCAGAAAAGGTTTCCAGTCAGCTGATCCAGACCTGGCCGGATAATGAAGTACCCATGCCGGTAAAGCCGGAAATAGAAACCGTGCATATCAAGGCACAACCGGTGGCCAATGCCCGCCTGCACAGTGTGGAGCTGGATAATCACAGGGTGCATCTGTTAAGCCTGCGCTTTAATTATGACGGCCATATTATTCAGCCCGAT
>JALTKC010000387.1 GCA_027076245.1 Gammaproteobacteria bacterium | reverse complement strand
GGGCTGTTATTACGCCTAATCTGAATGAGGTGTTGTTGGGGATGTCGGTTTTGAAGCAGCTGGAGTTTACGCAGAGGGGGGGAGTGTTGACGGTTAGGCAGTATTTTTAGCGTTGAGCGTTGAGCGTTGAGCGTTGAGCGTTGAGCGTTGAGCGTTGAGCGTTGAGCGTTGAGCGTTGAGAAAGAGCTTAGAGTGTTAAGTGTTAAGTGTTAAGTGTTAAGTGTTAAGTGTTAAGTGTTAAGTGTTAAGGAATAGCTTAGTCCTTTTTCTGGGAGTGCGGGCATCTTGCCCGCATATGGTATTTAAAGTTTTGCTATGACGCGGGTAAGATACTCGCGCTCCTGAATTAGGTTTGTCTGGTTAATTTGAAGACTACCGGACTTAGTAGGAGTAATGCGATTAGGTTGGGTAGGGCCATTAGTGCGTTTAGGGTGTCGGCTAGTAGCCAGATGAAGTTTAGTTCGCCCATGGCGCCGATGGGGACGGCTATGATCCATAATATTCGGAAGATCATAACGGAGCGGATGCCGAACAGGAATTCTACGCAGCGTTCGCCGTAAACACTCCAGCCTAAAATGGTGGTGAAGGCAAAGACTGCCTGGGCCAGGCTGACTATCATGCCGCCGGTTTCGGGTAATACCTGATCAAACGCCGCCATGGTCAGTGCAGCACCTTTAACACCGCTGGTCCAGACACCAGTCAGCACAATGGCCAGACCGGTTATGCTGCAGACTACAATAGTATCAATAAACGTACCCAGCATGGCAATTTTTCCCTGTCGTACCGGATCATCGGTTTTTGCCGCAGCATGGGCAATAGGCGCACTGCCCAGCCCCGCCTCATTGGAAAAAATGCCCCTTGCCACACCCCATTGTATGGCCATAACAATACTGGCTCCGGCAAAACCTCCGGTGGCCGCAACTGGATTAAAAGCGCTGTCTATTATCAGAGCGAACGCTGCAGGTATTTCAGAAATGTGACTGGCCAGTACCAGCATACCCGCCAGAAAATAGGCAATAGCCATAAACGGCACCAGCTTACCGGCCACCTGGGCAATACGCTTAATACCGCCTAAAACTACGGCACCGGTTAAAATAACTAAAACCAGGCCGGTTAACCAGACGGGTATATTAAACTGGGTCTGCATGGCATGAGCCACCGAGTTGGCCTGAACCGTATTGCCAATACCAAAGGAAGCCAACGCACCAAAGACCGCAAACAGAACCCCTAGCCATAACCATCTTTTACCCAGACCATTTTTAATATAATACATGGGGCCGCCCAGGTAACTGCCCTGCTCATCCACCTCCCGGTAATGTACCGCACAGACCGCTTCAGCATATTTAGTTGCCATACCAATTAAAGCCGTAAGCCACATCCAGAACAGAGCTCCAGGACCACCGATAAAAATAGCCGTAGCCACACCGGTAATATTACCGGTACCAATAGTGGCAGAAAGTGAAGTCATCAAAGCATTAAACGGTGATATTTCCCCCGCTTTATGATCACCTTCCCTGCCCTGCCACAACAACTTAAACCCCCTGCCCAGATTCAGCATAGGCATAAATCTCAGCCCCAGCATTAAAAACAGGCCGGTACCAAAAATCATAAACAGCATGGGTTTCCCCCAGACCACAGCGTTTATATCATTCAGCAATGCCGTCAGCCAATCCATTAAAACCATCCTTTTTATTTAATTGTTTTTATCTGTCATTGTTACATCCCGCCCATTATAATACCCTAAACCCGGGAAGTAACTCAGCCCTTAACACTTAACACTTAACACTTAACACTTAACACTTATTATAATGCCATCAATACCCCATTCCATAATTAAAACCCAGGTAAGCCAGGCTCTGGCCGAAGATATCGGTTCCGGTGATCTGACTGCCGAATTAATTCCACAGAATCATCAGGCCACAGCCCATCTGATTTGCCGTGAGTCGGCTGTGTTATGCGGTCAGGACTGGTTTAATGAAGTATTCCAACAACTGGATAATACCATTACTATCCAATGGTATGCTCATGATGGAGACTCTATAAGCAATAAGCAGCGGATCTGCACCATCAGCGGCAATGCCCGCCATATTCTGACCGGTGAACGCAGCGCCATGAATTTTTTGCAGACTCTGTCTGGAACGGCCAGCACCACACAACAATACGTCAGCCAATTAGCTAGTTCCTCAGTTAAATTGCTGGATACCCGTAAAACCATTCCCGGACTCAGAGAGGCACAGAAGTACGCTGTAAAATGCGGCGGTGCCTATAACCACCGTCACGGCTTATTTGACGGGGTACTGATTAAGGAAAACCATATTATGGCGGCAGGTTCCATTTCTCATGCCATAACCAATGCCCGCAAGACTATTCCCCACACACTTAAAGTTGAGGTGGAAGTTGAAACGCTGGAAGAAGTTACCGAAGCACTTAATGCCGGGGCCGATATTTTATTACTGGATAATATGGATAATACTCAGTTGGAGCAGGCTATAGAGCTTAATCATGGCCGTGCGCTGTTGGAAGTATCGGGAAATATTACAATGGAACGGTTAAAAGAATTGAGCCGACTGGCGATTGATTTTATTTCTACCGGAGCGATTACCAAGCATGTAAGGGCTGTGGATTTTTCACTCCGGTTTAAAACATAAAGAATTAAGAATAAGTTAAAAAGGAATTTAAGACAAACCCGAAAAATAACTTAAAGGATCCATTACCTGAATACCATGTTGATCATAGGGCCGTTTCAATCCGGCAACAATTTGTGTGGCCTTCCTGGGTTTTAATTTCTGTGCATAATAGAGTAGAGATTTTGATAATGACTCCTCATTAAATTTAACTTCTATCAATTCCTCAAGCTGGTTATCCTTAATAATAGCAAAATCAACCTCACGTCCCTCTTTATCCCTGATATAGCAGAGCTGGTAGCGATAACCATCTCTGCCTTCTAAAAATTGCAGCCTTTTTAACAATCCAGCGGCAACCAGGTTTTCAAAAACGGCCCCCTCACCACCTAATACATCAGCATTATCATAAAAATAAATTTTTGCAGGCTTATGGATCGCCCGTGGCAGATTTTTTGTATAGGATTTAATACTGAAAACCAGATACATTCGCTGTAAAATTTCTATCCAGTTTTTTATTGTTTGGGAAGCTACCTGAATATCCTGTGCCAGATTAGCAATGACAACCAGTCCTCCAACACGACTTCTTAGCAAATCCAGCAACAGACTTAGCTGAGAAATATTATGAATATTCTCCAAGTCCCGTACATCTTCTCTTAAGACTCTGTCAAATCGCTCTCTTCGCCAACGCCGGGCCTGACGCTCATCCGCTTCAATAAACGGCTCTGGAAAACCACCTACCGTCATTAAGCGTTTGAACGCTTCCTGTTTATTCATATGCCCCGGATACTCATCTAATGAGAACGGATGTAAACGCCAGTAATGATACCTCCCCAGGAGAGAATCTCCTCCACGGCGATAAATATCCAGACGGGCAGAACCCGTCACAAGAAAGTTATGCCGCTCAGATTCGACATCGTACAGTCCTTTTATCCAGTTCTTCCAGCGCGGATATTTATGCAATTCATCAAACACCAGTAACTTGTCAGCCGCAGACCATTTTTTTTTTTTTTTATCCTGACGATCTTCATCATAATCCCAGTTAAAATAGCGACCCGGCATTTCTTGTTCTTTTAACAAAGCTTTTACCAGTGTCGTTTTACCCACCTGACGCGGCCCACCGATAAAAACCATTTTAT